>NZ_JBHXQN010000015.1:65200-174843 GCF_042717785.1 Streptomyces sp. NPDC058619 | reverse complement strand
AAGAGCCTCGGTTGGCGGACACCAGCCGAGGTCTTCGAGGAGCAGCTACGCTCACTACAACAGCCAGGCGTTGCAACGACTGGTTGAACTCGCCCTGTCTCGGCACGATGATGTTCGGCTCGGTGGGCAACCCGGACCACCGGGACTGCGGACGGATCATCCACGCCGCACTCGACCAGGGCATCAACTTCGTCGACACCGCGGACATGTACTCCGCCGGGGAGTCCGAGGAGATCGTCGGCAAAGCGCTCAAAGGCCGGCGGGACGAGGTGGTACTCGCCACGAAGGTCCACTTCCACATGGGCGAGGGGCAGCCCGGTGAGGGCCGCAACCGCAGCGGCAACTCGCGGCGCTGGATCGTCCGCGCCGTCGAGGACAGCCTGCGGCGGCTGGACACCGAGTGGATCGACCTCTACCAGGTGCACCGCCCCGACCACACGACGGACATCGAGGAGACCCTGTCCGTCCTCGGCGACCTCGTCCGTGCCGGGAAGATCAGGGCGTTCGGCTGTTCCACCTTCCCTGCCGAAGAGCTCGTCGAGGCGCACCACACCGCCGAGCGGCGTGCGCTGGCGCAGTTCCGTACCGAGCAGCCCCCGTACTCACTGCTGGCCCGAGGGATCGAGTCCGATGTCCTGCCGGTCGCCCAGCGGTACGGGATGGGCGTACTGACGTGGAGCCCGCTCGCCTCCGGGTTCCTCAGCGGCAGGTACCGCCTGGGGGAACCCGTCGACCTGACCTCCGGACGGGCTGCGCTGACGCCCGCGCGCTTCGACCCGGCGATCGCAGGCAATGTCGCGAAGCTGGAGGCCGTGGAGGAGCTGGTGGCGCTGGCCGAGTCCATCGGCTGCACCCTGCCGGAACTCGCTGTCGCCTTCCCGGTGGCGCACCCCGCCGTCACGTCCGTGATCATCGGGCCGCGGACCATGGACCAGCTGCAGGCACTGGTCAAGGGGGCCGGGCTGGTGCTGGACGACGCGGTGCTCGACCGGATCGACGAGATCGTCCCCCCGGGCCGAAACCACTACCAGCCGGACGGGGTATGGCGCCCGCCGTCCTTGACCGACCCCGCCCGGCGGAGGCGACCGCTGGGGGAACGGGCCGCGGGCTAGCGGGCGCCGTCCCCTCCGGGCCGATGTTTCACGTGAAACAGGAGGCGTGGTGGGGACGGCCCGCGAAGGGCGGACGCGTCACTTCGGGTCGTGCTCCGGTCCGCCGAAGTCCGGGCTCGTGAAGTCCGGGGGCGAGTAGCCGGGCGCGGGCCCCTCGGCAGGGGCGCCCGGACTGGTGAAATCGGGAGCCGTGTAGCCGAGGCTGGGAATGCGGGTGCCGCGCCCGCGCGGGAGCGGGAAGCCCGGACCCGCACTCGGGTCGGCGAGCGCGTCCCGGAGGAACGGCATGATGCCGCGCTCCAGCAGTGCGTGACGCCAGGCCTCGCGCGCCCGGGCCACCTCGTCGGGCACCGTCTCGGACTCGTCGGCCACGACCTCGGTGGAGCTGTTGCGGACGGCGGTCACCAACAGGGCGATCACGGCGCACAGCAGGCCGGCCACGGTGAGCGCACCGAAGAGCCAACCCGCCGTCAGCATGGTTGCGGCGAAGGCGGGTTCCGGCTCGATCATCTTCAGGCTGTAGCCCACGAGCAGGAAGATCAGCATGGCGGTGCCCGCCAGTACCGGTGCGAGGACCGCGATGACGGCGCCTGCTCCGGCGCCGTCTTCGCCCTGTCCGCCGATGTCCTCACCCGATGATCCCGGGGTGGAGAGCAGCTCGTCGCGCCGTTCCGCGCGGACCTTGACGTAGTGGTCGTATTCGGCCGCGGCGGCGGCCGACAGCAGCGCACTGGCCCCCATGGCCATGGTGCGCAGCTGTTCGGCGTTCAGTCGCTCGCCAAGGGTGGCGAGCTCGGGACGCTCGGGTGCTGTGCGCAGCGCCTCGTCGAGGAGGCGCTCGAATTCCGGTCGGTCTTCGGTCAGCAGGTGCGGAGCGCTGGTCATGTGCATCCCCCGATGCTCCGTAGAAGCCGGTATGCCCGCGTAGACCCGGGCGCCGGCACAAACGGAGGAGAGCCTGCTACGGATAGAGCGATGGTAGAGGGCCCACGCCACCGGTTGACAGGGGCTTTCCGGAAATAGCCTGCCGCGGTAACGCTCAGTTGTTCAAAGGAAGTTGCACGACCAGTAGTTTGCCCGCCATCGTCACCCCGCCGTCCATGGCGATGGCGAGGCCTTCGGCGTACACGTGCGGGCCGTCCACCGCCTCGGGTCCGCGGGCCGAGTCGCCGTCCTCCGTGCCCACTTCGCCGAGGAGGTAGGGGATCGGGCTGTGGCCGTGGACGACGCGGCTGCCGCCGTAGGTGCCGAGCAGTTCGCGTACGGCCTGGGGGCCCGTGTCCTCGTCGCGGAAGGCGAACCGCTTGGTGAACTTGCGGAACAGGTCCCAGGTGATGTCGGCGTCGTTGCGGTTGAGCAGCTCGTGGATGGTGTCGTTGACGTCCTCGATCGAGTCGCCGTAGTCGAGGTAGGCCGTGGTGTCGGAGTGCAGCAGCAGGTGGTCCTCTTCCAGGACGGCCGCGTCCAGCCGCGACATCCACTGCAGGTGCACGTCCTGCAGGCGCTCCATGTCGGTGCGCTGGCCGCCGTTGAGCAACCAGGCGGCCTGGAAGGTGGCGGTGCCGGCGCCGGAGGCGACGGGGGTGTCGCCGAACCGCTTCGCGCCGATGAGCAGGAGCTCGTGGTTGCCCATGAGCGCCTTGCAGTAGCCGCCGGCGGCGGCCGCCTCGGCGGACAGTCGCATGACGAGGTCGATGACGCCGATGCCGTCGGGTCCGCGGTCGGTGAAGTCGCCGAGGAACCAGAGCCGGGCGTTCCCGGCGGACCAGCGGCGTTCCGCGTCGATCAGGCCCTGGGCGCCGAGTTCGGTGACGAGCTCGTCCAGGTAGCCGTGGACGTCACCGACCACGTAGAGCGGCCCGGGACCGCCGGGAGCGGTCTCCTGGGGGACGTAGTGGATCTGGACGGTGTCCCCGGGGCCGCCTGCCGCGCCGCGCCCTATGACGGGCAGGTCGCGCTGGGTCGGCGTGTAGCCCTCGGGATCCTCCGGCTCGGGCTCGTGGGACATCGCCGGTCCGGGCACGGTGCCTGCGGGCGCGGCTCCTGTGGGCGCGGCCCGGTCGCCGTAGTACGCGGGGTACGAGCCGTAGACGGGTTGCTCTGCGGCAAACCCCTTGGACACCTCGTACGGGGCGGGCTCGGTGACCGGAACTCGGAAGTCCCGCAGCGTCTCCGTCCGCATCGCGGGTCCCTGACCGGCCCCCTGAGTCATCGACCCCTCCACCACCGTCGCGCTGTCGTACACCTGCGGACCCTCCTGACCTCCGGGGAGGAGGGTCCGTGATGTCGTGCGCCCATCATAGGAATGCGGCTCGCGCTCTGTGACGCACCAGGGGTGGTGAATCCTTACCGGAGCCGATCCTTCCTACCGTTTTCTCCCCATATCGGTGTGGGTGAAATCTTTGACGGGGCCTTCGGTCGCGTTTCGAGGCGGTGCGGAGGTCAGTCCTGGGCCGGTGAACGGGGTGGGCTGACGGTGGTGCGGGGCTGCCTGCGCTGCGAAGAGGTCCGGATGATCAGTTCGGTCGGGACGACCTGTTCGACGGGGCGGCCGGTGTCGACCCCCTCGATCGCGTCGATCAGCAGCTGCACGACGGCGGTGCCGATGCGGCGCGGTTTGAGGGAGAGCGTGGTGATGGGCGGTTCGGTGTTGGCGTACACGGTGGACTCGCTGCAGCAGACGAGCAGCAGGTCCTCGGGGACGCGCAGGCCGTACCGCCGGGCGGCGGCGAGGAGATCGGTGCCGTTGGGGTCGAAGAGCCCGTACACGGCGTCGGGCCGGTCCGGGCGGGCGAGGAGCCGGTCGGCGGCGACGGCGCCCGCGCACGGGTCGTGGGCGGGGTAGGACTCGTAGACGGGGTCCTGGCCGACCCGCTCGCACCAGCTCAGGTAAGCGGTGGTCGAGAGCCGGGTGTAGGTGTCGGTGGTGGTGCCGGTCAGGAGTCCGATCCGGCGGGCGCCGGCGGCGGCGAGGTGGTCGAGCAGGTTGAGTACGGCCGCCTCGTGGTCGTTGTCGACCCAGGCGGTGACGGGGAGGGAGCCTGCCGGGCGGCCGTCGGAGACGACGGGCAGGCCCTGGCGGACCAGTTCGGTGACGACGGGATCGTGGTCGGAGGGGTCGATGACGACGGTGCCGTCGAGGGCGACGTTGGACCACACGTCGTGTCGGGAGGTGGCGGGGAGGATGACGAGGGCGTAGCCGCGCGCGAGCGCTGCTGAGGTCGCGGCCCTGGCCATCTCGGCGAAGTAGGCGAATTCGGTGAAGGTGAAAGGTTCATCCCCGTACGTCGTCACGGTCAGACCGATCAGGCCGGACTTTCCGGTACGGAGGGTTCGGGCCGCGGCCGACGGGCGGTAGCCCAGCCGGTCGGCGACCTCGCGGACGTGGCGGCGGGTGGCGTCCGGCAGCCGCCCCTTGCCATTGAGCGCGTCGGAGACGGTCGTGATGGAGACGCCCGCCGCGGCGGCCACGTCCCTGATGCCGGCCCGGCCCTGTCGGCCGGCCGGTCGCCGGGTGGTCTCGGTCCGGCTCACCTGATGCTTCCCTGCTGCTGTCATGGCGAGCCGATAGTAGGGCTCGGCGGGGCGGGTGGTCCGGGTGCATATGCACGCGTTGACAGGCACGTTTCTGCATGGTTCGCCACCCCTAATGACCTTGGAAATGAAGGCATTTGAAGACAAAGGGAGGGTGGGGCGCTTGTCGGCGGGACCGGGCATGCCAAAACGGTGTGGTCTCGGACCGGTCTCAACTCACCTGCACGAGGGATGCGCGCCACGGCGCAGGCCACCGGCGCGCGCATATATGCGCGCGCTCCCCCGCATTCCAGGCGCCCCCATTCTCGGGAGCGAGGAATCCTCATAAGGTGAGCAGTATTGAGTCGACGGCGACGTCGTACGGGACGGTCGAGGAGGACCTGCGGTGAGCGAGAAGAGCCCGAAGCTGCGCGCCGAGCTGGACGGCATTCCGACATACAAGCCCGGCAAGCCGGCGGCCGCGGGCGGAGCCGTCGCGTACAAGCTGTCGTCGAACGAGAACCCGTACCCGCCCCTGCACGGGGTGCTGGAGAGCGCGGTCGCCGCGGCCGGGAACTTCAACCGCTACCCGGACATGGCCTGCACCGGGCTCGTGAACGAGCTCGCGGATCGGTTCGGGGTGCCGGTCGAGCACATCGCCACCGGCACGGGCTCGGTGGGGGTGGCCCAGTCGCTGATCCAGTCGACCGCCGGCCCGGGCGACGAGGTCATCTACGCGTGGCGCTCCTTCGAGGCCTACCCGATCATCGTGCGGATCTCGGGTGCGACCTCCGTGGAGGTACCGCTGACCGACGGTGACGTGCACGACCTGGACGCGATGGCCGACGCGATCACCGAGCGGACCCGGCTGATCTTCGTCTGCAACCCCAACAACCCCACCGGCACCGCGGTGCGCCGCGCCGAGCTGGAGCGGTTCCTGGACCGGGTGCCCTCGGACATCCTGGTGGTGCTGGACGAGGCGTACCGCGAGTTCGTGCGCGACACGGACGTGCCGGACGGCATCGAGCTGTACCGCGACCGCCCGAACGTCGCCGTGCTGCGTACGTTCTCCAAGGCGTACGGGCTGGCCGGCCTGCGCGTCGGCTTCGCGGTGGCGCACGAGCCGGTGGCCGCGGCGCTGCGCAAGACGGCGGTGCCCTTCGGGGTCAGCCAGCTCGCCCAGGACGCGGCGGTGGCCTCGCTGCGCGCCGAGGACGAGCTGATGGGCCGGGTCGGGTCGCTGGTGGGCGAGCGCGCCCGGGTGCACGAGACGCTTCTCGCGCAGGGCTGGACGGTCCCGGACACGCAGGCGAACTTCGTGTGGATGCGCCTGGGGGAGCGGACCGCCGACTTCGCGGCGGCCTGCGAGAAAGCCGGTGTGGTGGTCCGGCCCTTCGCGGGTGAGGGCCTGCGGGTCACGATCGGTGAGACCGAGGCGAACGACCTCTTCCTGCACACGGCGGGGGCGTTCTTCAAGGAGCTGTAGGCGGGGCGGCCGGTTCGCCGGCCGGTTCGCCGGCCGGCGCGCGGGCCGGTGTGCCGGTTGCGCCCGGACGGTCGGGCCGGACCCGTTCGCTAGGCGAGTTCCACGCGGACGGGGTCGCCCTCGCGGACGGTGGACAGCAGGCGGGGGTCGCCGTCGAACGAGCCGAGGACGTTGCACGGGCTCGCCAGGCGGCTCTCGCCGCCGCGCGATACGGGTGTGGGTCCGTAGGGGAGCGCGAGCGCGTCGCCCTCGGTCCAGAAGGCGATCGTGCCGGGGTCCACGACCTGCCGGGCGTCGTGCTCCAGGGCCACGGATACGCCGGTGTCGAAGTAGACCTCCTCGCCCCAGAGATTGGCGGAGGCGGAGATCGGAAGGGCCTCGGCCAGCGCCTTGCTGGTCGGGGTCTCGTCCAGGGTCGCCGTGAGCTGGCCGGCGGGCCAGGAGATTCGTATCTGCATGGGCCGCATTCAACAATCTGTTGAAGTCGTTGGCTAGAGGCACCCCCCCTTCGGAGATCCGAAATGCAGTAGGACATAATGCTTGTGAATGTGAACGCGTTCACAAGCGTGTCCCGCTTCCTCCCGAGTCGAGTGGGATGCACAAGGCAAACGCCGCTGTCCCTCACGGCCGAAGGAGATGACGTGGACCTCGCTTTGGCGCCGGAAACCCTGGCGCGATGGCAGTTCGGCATCACCACCGTCTATCACTTCCTCTTCGTCCCGCTGACGATCTCGCTCGCCGCGCTCACGGCCGGCCTGCAGACCGCGTGGGTGCGATCCGAGAAGGAGAAGTACCTCAGGGCCACGAAGTTCTGGGGCAAGCTCTTCTTGATCAACATCGCGATGGGTGTCGTCACCGGCATCGTCCAGGAGTTCCAGTTCGGCATGAACTGGTCCGACTACTCGCGGTTCGTCGGTG
The DNA here is from genome assembly GCF_042717785.1 of Streptomyces sp. NPDC058619. Taxonomy (NCBI): domain Bacteria; kingdom Bacillati; phylum Actinomycetota; class Actinomycetes; order Kitasatosporales; family Streptomycetaceae; genus Streptomyces; species Streptomyces sp. NPDC058619. Next base: position 167,814 of record NZ_JBHXQN010000015.1, on the reverse strand, counting down.
ACATCTTCGGGGCCCCGCTGGCCTTCGAGGCGCTGATCGCCTTCTTCTTCGAGTCGACCTTCATCGGTCTGTGGATCTTCGGCTGGGACAAGCTGCCGAAGAAGATCCACCTCGCCTGCATCTGGATGGTGTCCATCGGCACCATCCTGTCCGCCTACTTCATCCTGGCGGCCAATTCCTGGATGCAGCACCCCGTCGGATACCGCATCAACGCTGAGCGGGGCCGGGCCGAGCTCACCGACTTCTGGCTGGTGCTCACCCAGAACACCGCGCTCACCCAGTTCTTCCACACCATCACGGCCGCGTTCCTGGTCGGCGGCGCGTTCATGGCCGGCATCGCCGCCTTCCACCTGGCCCGCAAGAAGCACATCCCGGTGATGCGCTCCTCGCTGCGGCTCGGCCTGATCGTCATGATCATCGCCGGTATGGGCACGGCCGTCAGCGGCGACCTGCTCGGCAAGGTCATGTACAAGCAGCAGCCCATGAAGATGGCCGCCGCCGAGGCGCTCTGGGACGGAGAGGCGCCCGCACCCTTCTCGGTCTTCGCGTACGGAGACGTCGACAAGGGCCACAACAAGGTCGCCATCGAGATCCCCGGCCTGCTCTCGTTCCTGGCCAACGACGACTTCACCTCCTTCGTCCCCGGCATCAACGACGTCAACAAGGCACAGCAGGAGAAGTTCGGGCCCGGCGACTACCGGCCGAACATCGCCGTCGCCTACTGGGGCTTCCGCTGGATGATCGGCTTCGGCATGGCCTCCCTCGGCATCGGAGCACTGGGACTGTGGCTGACCCGCAAGAAGTTCCTGCTGCCGCCGGGCCTGCGGACCGGTGAGGACGAGGTCCCGCACCTGGTCCTCTTCAGGAAGGCCCTGAGCCCCCGCTTCGCCGACCTGTACTGGGTCGTCGCCCTCTGGACGATGGGCTTCCCGCTCATCGCCAACTCCTGGGGCTGGATCTTCACCGAGATGGGCCGCCAGCCGTGGGTGGTCTACGGGGTCCTGCGCACCCGGGACGCCGTCTCGCCGAACGTCTCCCAGGGCGAGGTCCTCACCTCGATGATCGGCTTCACCCTCCTGTACGCCGTGCTGGCGGTCATCGAGGTCAAGCTCCTCGTCAAGTACGTCAAGGCCGGCCCGCCCGAACTCACCGAAGCCGACCTCAACCCGCCGACCAAGATCGGCGGGGACGACAAGAACCCCGACCGGCCGATGGCCTTCTCGTACTGAGGCTGAGGAGTCCACATCATGCAACTCCACGACGTCTGGTTCGTGCTCATCGCCGTCCTGTGGATCGGCTACTTCTTCCTGGAGGGCTTCGACTTCGGAGTCGGCGTCCTGACCAAGCTGCTCGCCCGCAACCGTACGGAGAAGCGAGTCCTGATCAACACGATCGGGCCCGTGTGGGACGGCAACGAGGTCTGGCTGCTCTCCGCCGGCGGCGCGACCTTCGCCGCCTTCCCCGACTGGTACGCCACCCTCTTCTCCGGGTTCTACCTGCCGCTGCTGCTCATCCTGGTCTGCCTCATCATCCGCGGCGTTGCCTTCGAGTACCGGCACAAGCGCCCCGAGGACAAGTGGCAGACCAACTGGGAGCACGCGATCTTCTGGACCTCGCTGATCCCGGCGTTCCTCTGGGGCGTGGCGTTCGCCAACATCGTGCGGGGCGTGAAGATCGACGAGCACAAGGAGTACGTCGGCACCTTCCTCGACCTGCTCAACGTGTACTCGATCCTCGGCGGCCTGGTCACCCTCACCCTGTTCACCTTCCACGGCGCGGTCTTCACCTCGCTGAAGACGGTCGGTGACATCCGGGTCCGCTCGCGCCGGCTGGCCACCCGGCTGGGAGCCGTCACCGCCGTGCTGGCCCTGGTCTTCCTGATCTGGACCCAGGTCTCGCGGGGTGACGGCAAGAGCCTGATCGCGATGGCCGTCGCAGTGCTCGCCCTGCTCGGGGCCCTGGGCCTCAACCTGGCAGGTCGCGAGGGATGGTCGTTCGCCCTGTCCGGCATCACCATCGCGGCGGCCGTGGCGATGCTCTTCCTGACCCTCTTCCCGAACGTCATGCCGTCCTCGCTGAACGACGCCTGGAACCTCACGGTCACCAACGCCTCGTCCAGCGCGTACACCCTGAAGATCATGACCTGGTGCGCGGGCGTGGCCACTCCGCTTGTCCTGCTCTACCAGGGTTGGACGTACTGGGTGTTCCGCAAGCGGATCGGTACGCAGCACATCGTCGACGTGCACTGAGCACCTCGGAGCCCGACTCCGGCCCACCTGCCTGCCTGACCCTGCCCCTGGGGATGTTTCACGTGAAACCGATCGACCCGCGCCTGCTCCGGTACGCCCGCTCCACCCGCCTCTTCCTCGGGGCGGTGGTGGTCCTGGGCCTCGCCGGGGCGGGGCTGGTCGTCGGTCAGGCGATGCTGATGGCCGAGATTGTGGTCGGCGCCTTCGAGGACGGTCTGGACGGCGCGGCGCTCAGGACCCCGCTGCTGCTCCTGGCAGCAGTGGCCCTCGGACGGGCCCTGGTGGCCTGGCTGACCGAGCTGGCCGCGCACCGGGCGGGCGCGGCGGTCAAATCCGAGCTGCGGGGGCAGTTGCTGGAGCGGGCCGCAGACCTGGGGCCCGGCCGGATCGACAAGCAGCGGACGGGCTCGCTGGTGGCGCTGGCCACCCGGGGCGTGGACGCCCTCGACGACTACTTCTCGCGCTACCTGCCACAGCTGGGGCTCGCGGTGGTGGTGCCGGTGGCGGTGCTGGCCCGGATCATCACCGAGGACTGGGTCTCGGCCGCCATCATCGTGGTCACGCTCCCCCTGATCCCCCTGTTCATGATCCTCATCGGTATGGCCACCCAGTCCCGGATGGACCGCCAGTGGCGGATGTTGTCCCGGCTGTCGGGGCACTTCCTCGACGTGGTGGCCGGGCTGCCGACCCTGAAGGTGTTCGGCCGGGCGAAGGCGCAGGCCGAGTCGATCCGCGCGATCACCGACGACTACCGGCGCGCCACGATGCGGACCCTGCGCATCGCCTTCCTCTCCTCCTTCGCGCTGGAACTGCTCGCCACCCTGTCGGTGGCTCTGGTGGCCGTGACCATCGGCATGCGGCTGGTCCACGGCGAGCTCGACCTCTACACCGGCCTGGTCATCCTGATCCTGGCCCCCGAGGCCTACCTCCCGCTGCGGCAGGTGGGTGCGCAGTACCACGCGGCCGCGGAGGGCCTGGCAGCCGCGGAGCAGATCTTCGAGGTCCTGGAGAGGTCCGACGCGCACCCGGGCGGCGGGGCCCTCCTGCCCGCCGGTGCCCCGCTGCGGATCGAGATCGACGGGGTCGCCGTCCGGTACGAGGGCCGCGGCGAGGATTCCCCCGGCCCGGTCTCCCTGACCGTCGGGCCGGGCGAGGTCGTCGCCCTCACCGGCCTGAGCGGGGCGGGGAAGTCCACGCTCCTCCAGGTGCTGCTGGGATTCGTGGAACCCACCGTCGGCCGGGTCCGGGTCGCGGGCGTGGACCTGGCCGAGCTGTCGCGTGCCCAGTGGCGCGAGCGGATCGCCTGGGTGCCGCAGCGCCCGCACCTGTTCGCCGGAACGATCGCCGAGAACGTGCGGCTGGCCCGCCCAGAGGCCTCCGAAGCCGATGTGGCCGAAGCGCTGCACAACGCCGGGGCAGCGGAGTTCGTGGCCGCCCTCCCCCTCGGAGTACGGACCGCGCTGGGCGAGGGCGGCGCGGGGCTGTCCGCCGGGCAGCGCCAGCGCCTGGCCCTGGCGCGGGCGTTCCTGGCGGACCGGCCCGTCCTGCTGCTGGACGAGCCGACCGCCGCGCTGGACGGCGAGACCGAGGCTGCGGTGGTGGACGCCGTACGCCGGCTCGCCGCGGGCCGCACCGTGCTGCTGGTGGTGCACCGCCCGGCGCTGCTCGCCGTCGCGGACCGCGTGGTCCCGATGGCGGCCGCGGGCGCTCCGGCGCGGCCCCTCCCCCGGACCGCGGCCCCTCGGGTCGGGGTCGGGACGGAGGCCGGGCCGCCGGCCTCCGATCCGGACGCCGGTGAGTGGATCCTCGGCGCCGCGCCCGAGCGGGTGCGGGCCGGGGGCGGAACCGACTCGGGCGGGACGGACCCGCTGCGCCGGGTGCGGGCGGTGGCCAGGGCATGGCAGGGGCGCTTCCGGCTCGGCCTGCTGCTCGGGGCCCTGGCCGTCGGGTGCAGCGTGGGCCTGATGGCCGTGTCCGGGTGGCTGATCTCACGGGCCTCCGAACAGCCGCCCGTGCTGTATCTGATGGTGGCTGTCACCGCCACCCGTGCCTTCGGGATGGGGCGGGCCGTCTTCCGGTACGCCGAGCGGCTCGTCTCGCACGATGCCGTGCTGCGGATGCTCGCCGACCTGCGGGTCTCGGTGTACCGGCGGCTGGAGCGAATCGCCCCCGCCGGGCTGCGCGAGCACCGGCGCGGGGACCTGCTGGCCCGGCTGGTCGCCGACGCCGACGCCTTGCAGGACTACTGGCTGCGCTGGCTCCTCCCGGTCGGCACCGCGGTGCTCGTGGGAACCGGCTCGGTCGCCTTCACCGCCTGGCTCCTGCCCGAGGCCGGAGCCGTCCTGGCCGTCGGCCTCCTCGCCGCCGGGATCGGGGTGCCGCTCATCAGCGGGGCGACCGCCCGCCGGGCCGAGCGCCGGCTCGCGCCGGCCCGGGGCGAGCTCGCCACCCGGGTGGCCGACCTCCTCACCGGTACCGCGGAGCTGACCGTCGCCGGGGCGCTGGAGGAGCGCAAGGGCCGGACCCGCGAGAGCGACGGCGTCCTCACGCGCATCGCCGCCCGTGGCGCCGCCGCGACCGGGCTGGGCAGCGGGCTGTCGGCCCTGATCTGCGGACTCACCGTGGTGGCCGCCGCGGCCGCCGCCGCGAACGCGGTCCACGACGGACGGCTGTCCGGGGTGGCCATGGCCGTCGCGGTGCTCACCCCCCTCGCCGCGTTCGAGGCCGTCAACGGCCTTCCGCTCGCGGTCCAGTACCGCCAGCGGGTGCTCCGCAGTGCCGAGCGGGTCTACGAGGTGATCGACGCGCCGGTTCCGGTCGCCGAGCCGGAGCGGGCCTCCGAGCCGCCCGTCTCGCCCTTCCCCCTGCGGCTGACGGGCCTCACCGCCCGGCACGCCGGCCAAGAGCGGGACGCGCTGCGCGGACTGGACCTGACCCTGGAGGCCGGGCGCCGCATCGCCGTGGTCGGCCCCTCGGGCTCCGGAAAGACCACCCTCGCCCAGGTGCTGCTGCGGTTCCTTGACCCCCGCGAGGGGGTGTACACGCTGGGCGGCGCGGACGTGCGCGCGCTCGACGGCGACGACGTACGGGCACGCGTGGGGCTGTGCGCCCAGGACGCCCACATCTTCGACAGCTCGGTACGGGAGAACCTGAGGCTGGCCCGGACCGGAGCGAGCGAGGAGGAGCTGCGGGAGGCACTGGCCGCCGCTCGCCTGCTGGAGTGGGCCGACGGTCTGCCGGACGGTCTGGACACCCTGGTCGGCGAGCACGGCGAGCGGATCTCGGGCGGCCAGCGCCAGCGCCTCGCCCTGGCCCGGGCGCTGCTCGCGGACTTCCCCGTCCTGGTCCTCGACGAGCCGGCCGAGCACCTCGACCTGGCGACGGCGGACGCACTGACGGCGGACCTGCTGGTAGCGACCGAGGGCCGTACCACCGTGCTGATCACGCACCGTCTGGCCGGTCTGGAAGCCGTCGACGAGGTGCTCGTGCTCGACCGCGGAGAGGTCGCCCAGCGTGGCGGCTATGCGGAGCTGGCCGCCGTGGACGGGCCGCTGCGGCGACTGCTGGAACGGGAGAGGGCGGCGGACCGGACGCCCGCCGACTTTCCCCAGTAAAAGGGACTAACTAGTCTCAAGGCATGTCAGCGCAGGAGTCGCAGCAATCGCCGGACGCATCATCCGGAACGCCGGACCCGCTGGAGGCCGCCACCCGGGCCACCAGGAGTCTGCAAGGCCTCTCCACCGAGCTCACCGCCCGGGTCCCCCAACTGCTGGAGGCGATGAGGTCGGTCGGTACGGGTCTCGAGCTGCACTCCACGCTGGACCGCATCTGCGAGACGGCGGCCGAGCTCGCGGACGCCCGCTACGCGGCGATCGGCGTCGTCGACACGGAGGGCCGGGGCCTCTCGGACTTCGTCACCTTCGGGATCAGTCCCGAGCCGGCCCGGAAGATCGGCCACCGCCCGGACGGGAAGCGGGGCCTGCTGGGGGCACTGATCTCCCACCCGGACACGGTGCACCTCGCCGATCTCACCAAAGATCCGCGATCGGCCGGGTTTCCGAAGCACCATCCCCCCATGAAGACCTTCCTCGGCGTTCCGATCCGGGTGCAGGGGGAGATCTTCGGCAATCTGTACCTCGCCGAGAAGAACGGCGGGGGCGAGTTCAACGACTACGACGTCCACATGGTCCGGGTGCTGGCCACCGAGGCGGGCATCGCCATCGGCAACGCCCGGCTGTACGAGGCCGCCACCCAGCGCGAGCGCTGGATCGACGGCTCGGTGGCCGTCACCACGGCGCTGCTGTCCGGCGGGGACGCGGACGACGCCCTCGCGGTGGTGGCGGAGCAGGCCCGCCGCCTGGCCGACTCCTCCGCAGGGATCGTCATGCTTCCGGCCGAGGACGGCGGGATGGAGATCGTAGCCGTCTCCGCCGACAACCCGGCCACCTCTCTCGGCGTGGTGGTCCCGGCCGAGAGCCCGGTGGTGGACAAGCTGCTCCAGGGAGAGGCCGTCTTCGTGGACGACGCGGCCTCCGACCCGCGGATGGTCAGCAGGCTGACCAGCCAGTACGGCCCCTGCATGATGCTGCCCCTGCACAGCGGCGGGCGGGTGCTCGGGGCGCTGGTCACGCCCCGGGCCCGCGGTCAGCGGCCGTTCACCGAGGCCGAGCGGACCCTGGCCACGCAGTTCGCCTCGCAGGCGGCGCTCGCGCTGATGATGGCCGAGGCGCAGCGCGACCGGGAGCGGCTCGCCGTGTTCGAGGACCGCGACCGCATCGCGCGCGATCTGCACGACCTGGTCATCCAGCGGCTGTTCGCCACGGGGATGATGCTGGAGGGAGCCCAGCGCCGGTCCATCGTCCCGGAGGTCCGTGACGGTGTGGGCAAGGCCGTGGACGAGCTGGACGTGACCATCCAGGAGATCCGCACGGCGATCTTCGCCCTCCAGCAGGGTCCGGCGGAGGCGCCCTCGGGGCTGCGTACCCGGGTGCTGCGGGAGATCAACATGGCCGCGGTGCCGCTGGGCTTCAAGCCCGCGCACCGCTTCCTCGGACCGATCGACGCCGTCGTCGGTGAGCTGGTCGGCAAGAACCTGATCGCCGCGCTCCGTGAGGCCCTGTCCAATGCCTTCCGGCACGCGGAGGCCTCCCGGATCGAAGTCGTCGTGGACTCCACGATCGCGCTGGCCGACGGGCGGCCGGGGGTGCGGCTGGAGGTCGCCGACGACGGCGTGGGCATTCCGGAGGGCGGCCGCCGCAGCGGTCTGCGCAACCTCCGCCGACGGGCGGAGTCGCTGGGCGGCGCGAGCTCGTACGGCCCCGGCATCGGCGAGGACGGCGGCGGGACCACCCTGGTGTGGGAGGCCCCGCTCTAGACGGGTGCGCGGTCAGGCGTTCCAGACCGGGTGGCGCGATCAGGCGTTCTGCTGCTCCGCCGCCGTGATGGCAGCGATGCGCTCGGCCAGGATCCGCTCGATGACGACGGCGACCCCGTCCTCGTTGTTCGCGGTCGTACGGCCGGACGCGGCCGCGATCACGTCCTGGTGGGCATTGCCCATCGCGTACGAGGTGCCCGCCCAGCCGAGCATCTCCACGTCGTTCGGCATGTCGCCGAAGGCGACGACCTCCGCCGGGGTGATGCCTCGTTCGGCGCAGCACAGGGCCAGGGTGCTGGCCTTGGAGACGCCTTGGCCGCTGATCTCCAACAGGGAGGTGGGACTGGAGCGGGTGATGGACGCGTACGCGCCGGCGGCGGAGCGGGCCAGCGCCAGGAACGCGTCAGGGTCGAGTTCGGTGTGGTGCGCGAGCAGTTTGAGCACGGGTGCGGCGCTGTCGTCCGTGTCCTCGTGCAGGAGCTTCTCGGCGGTGGCGACCTTGGCGCCGGGGTCCTGGAAGAACGGAGGGTACTCCGGCTCGTAGTTGATGCCGGTGGTCAGCTCGACCGCGAAGGACGTGCCGGGCGCGGCGGCCCGCAGGGCCTGTACGACGGAGTTCGCCGCCTCCCGGGGAAGCGCCCTGACCTGGACGAACTCCGGTCCCGCGTGGAGGTCGACCACCGCTGCGCCATTGGCGCAGATCGCGAGTCCGTGGCCGTGGACGTGGTCGCTGACCACGCCCATCCACCGCGCCGGACGTCCGGTCACGAAGAACACCTCGATCCCGGCCTCCTCCGCGGCGGCGAGCGCGGCGACGGTACGCGGCGAGAGCGACTTGTCGTCGCGCAGCAGCGTGCCGTCGAGGTCGGTGGCGATCAGCCGGGGCGCGAGGGTGGGCCCTTCCGGGCACTGGGAAGCCGAGGTCACGGCTCCATCTTCGCCCATGGTCCCGAGCGGACGGACCATGATCGGAAGGTCGTGCCGGGGTGGCCTGTGTTTCACGTGAAACATCGGTACCGCGGCCGTGTTTCACGTGAAACACGACCGAGGTACCGAGGCCGGGGCCACTGGCGGGTGACGTGCGGGCGTCGTGTCCGGCCCCGTAGGCTCGATCGCATGAGTCTGCGTCTGAGTACGGTGATCCTTCCGGTACGTCGATGGCACGAGGGTGGCCGCGACCAGTGGCAGCGGGCAGAGCGCCTCGGGTTCCACACCGCCTACACCTACGACCACCTCTCCTGGCGGGGCTTCCGGGACCTTCCCTGGTTCGGCGCGGTGCCCACCCTGACCGCGGCCGCCGCGGTGACCGAGCGGATCCGGCTGGGGACGCTCGTCACCTCCCCGAACTTCCGCCACCCGGTGACGCTCGCCAAGGACCTCATCAGCCTGGACGACGTCTCCGCCGGGCGGGTCACCCTCGGCATCGGCGCGGGCGGCAACGGCTTCGACGCGACCGCTCTGGGGCAGGAGGCCTGGACGCCGCGTGAACGGGCCGACCGCTTCGCCGAGTTCGTGGCGCTGCTGGACCGGCTGCTGACCGAGGGGGCGGTCAGTGAACGCGGAGCGTTCTACTCGGCCGAGGAGGCCCGCAACATCCCCGGCTGCGTGCAGTCACCCCGGCTGCCGTTCGCGGTCGCCGCGACCGGGCCCCGCGGGCTGAAGCTCGCCGCCCGGTACGGGCAGGCGTGGGTGACCACCGGAGACCCGAAGCTCTTCGAGGAGGGAACCCCCGGCCAGTCGCTGGAGGCCCTCCGCGGTCAGGCGGGACGGCTCGACGAGGCCCTGGCGGAGGCCGGGCGGAAGCCCGATTCCATCGAGAAGGTCCTGCTGACCGGCTTCACGCCCGAGCGCAACACGCTGCTGGAGTCCGTGGACGCGTTCGTCGACTTCGCGGGCCGGCACCGGCAGCTGGGCTTCACCGAGCTGGTGATCCACGCGCCGATCCCCGGATCCGACTTCGCCGCCGACGAGACCGTCTTCGAGCGCATCGCGACCGAGGCCCCGGCTCAGCTGGACGGCTGAACGCCTCCACCGGCGCCGCTCCCCACGGGCAGCGGCGCCGGTGCCGGCGTCAGCTCGCCAACTGCTTGAGCAGGTGCTCCGCCGAGGGCAGCAGCCAGTCGGGCACGGCGTCCTCGGGCCAGGCACGCACCTCGTCGACCAGGGCCGAGACCCGGGCGCCGCCGGCTTCGGGGCGGCCCCGCTCCTGCTCCGTCCAGGCGGCGTTGTTCAGGCACTGGAACCGGTCCCGCAGGTGGTCCGGTCCGAGCTCCGCGTAGAGCGCCGCGGCCCGGTCCCACAGCTCGATCTCCTCGACGCGCAGGGCCTCGACCCGGGCGTCGCCCAGCTTCTCCGCGGCCCCCGGGCGCGCAGCGGGCTCGTCCGCCGTGGTTTCCTCCCCGGTGTCGGCGTCGTCCTCCGTGTCGTCGGCCGCCGCGTCCTCGCTGACCCGGCGGTCCAGCACCTGCGCGAGCTGGTGCCAGGTCTGGGCGAGTTCCGACCTCAGCTCCCGGTCGTCCGGGTCGGGGGCCAGGGCCGTCTCCAGGACCCCCGCGGCTTCGGCCATCAGCTCCCGCGCCCGGGCCACCGCCGAGTCCGTGACCTCCTCCCGCAGCCCCAGCCAGGCCAGGGACCGCAGGACGCGGACCTCGGAGACGGGAGCGTCCCCGGTCAGCCGGTACAGGTCCAGGGCCCGCTCGTAGGCGGCGGTCGCCTCCACGGCCAGGCCCGCGCCGGCGAGGGCCTCCGCGGCCGAACGCGCCAGGTGCGCCTGGGGGCGCGGGTTCTCCCAGCCCTTGGCCGCCTCCGCCGCCAGCAGGTACTGCTCCGCCGCGGGACGGGACTCGCCGAGCTCGCGCAGGAGGTCCCCCAGGAACTCCCGCCCGGACACCACCTGCTCCTCTCCGTGCTCCAGCAGGTCGGGCAGCGCCGACTGCAGTACCTCGGCCGCCTCGGCGGTGCGGCCGTCCCGCGCGTACGCCCGCGCCAGCATCAGCCGCGCTTGGGCCCCGCCGTCGGCGGTGAGCCCGGCCTGGTCGAACCAGTGGGCCCCGGACAGGGCGTGCCCGGCCGCCTCCCGTACCGCGTCGCCGCGGCGCAGCAGGACGTCCGCGAGGGTCAGCCGGACGGCGCCCTGCGCCTCGGCGTCGGTGACCTCGGAGGCGTGCTCCAGACCCGAACGCGCGGCGGCCTCCGCCTCCTCCGGCCGGCCGAGCGACATCAGCACCCCCGCCCGCAGTGACAGCGGCTCCACCGCCTGCCAGGGGCGACCGGCCGCGACCGCCCGCTCCGCGGCGGAAGCCAACAGCACCACGGCCCGGTCGGGGTCGCCCTGGGACAGGGCGAGGCGGCCCAGCATCTCCTCCGCCTCCGCGGCGAGGTCGGGCACCGTGCCGGCGTAGGCGGCGACGAAGTCCGCCAGCTCCGCCACGACCTCGCCGTGGCCGTGGATGCCGTCATGGCCGTGGTCGTGGTCATGGGGCGCTTCGAGCGAGCGCAGGTAGGACTCCACGCGGATCACCGAAAGCTCCACCAGGGCGATCCGCCGGGTCCGCGACGGCTCGGCGGGGTCGAGCGCCTCCGCTGCCCGCGCCGCCACCCGGAACAACGCCCGGATTTCCGTGGGCGCCGCCCCGGACCGGGCGGCCACACCGGCCAGCCGCAGCTCCGCCAGCGCGGCGCGCTCCGGCCGGCCGAGCGCCCGGTATGCGTCCCGCACCGCCGTCAGGAGCTCGGGGGCGTCATCGGCCCCGTGTCGCGCGGCCGCCAGGGCCCGTTGGTCCGCCAGGTCGGCCGAGACCAGTGGATCGGGCTCCGGCCGCGCGTCCAGCCGTACGCCGACCTCCGCCCACAGCGCGTCGGTACCCGGGTGCCCCAGGTCGCGGGCGCGCCGGGCCCGCTCGACCAGCTCTTCGAAGCCGGAGGCGGTTGCGGGCACGGCGGAACCGGGCTTCCGGGCGGGTGCGGGAGCGGCCGCCGCCCCGTCGCGCGGCAGCGCCGCACTGCGTACCCCCAACGGGAGTACCCCGAGCAGCGGTTCGCGTCCGATCCGCTCCAGGAAGCGGTCCGAGATCCGGGTGGTGCCGTTGCGGGTGTCGAAGCGCCTGGCGATGTCGAGGCAGCCCGCGTACAGGACCGCGTACAGCTCGGAGACGGTGTGCGGGGTTCCCTCGTAGGGGGCGGCGGGGCTTCCGCCGTGTCCCAGTTGCTCCAGTCGGCGCAGCAGGACCAGGATGCCGCCGTGGAAGGCGAGTTGGTCGTCGACGTTGGCGAGCGGGCCGACGTGGCCCGCGTGTTCGGCCAGGATCTCCAGGCCGCGGGACTCGTTCCCGGTGAGCGCGCAGAACTCGATGTGCTTGCCGATCGTCGGCAGCAGGCTCTCGTTGCCGCGGGCCATGCGGTAGCCGCGCAGGTGGTGGGAGCGGGCCTCGTCGGCCCGGCCGAGCCGGAGCAGCGGCAGCAGCGAGGTGGCCAGGACCCGATGCGGTTCCTCCGCGCAGGTCAGATCACCGGCCAGAACCGGCTTCCAGAGCTCCAGGGCCTCGGCGTCGTCGCCGTGCAGGACGGCGTACTGCCCCTGGCTGTTGAGCTCGCAGGCCTGACAGTCACTCATGTCGTCGCGGTCCGCCGCCAGCCAGCGCCCGAAGGCCCGCTCGGCGCGCGCGTCGTCGCCGGTCGTGTGGGCGAGCCACAGCTCGGCCTCGCGTACGGGACGCTCGCTGTAGCCCGCGACCCGGTAGCGGCGCTCCATCTCGTCCAGCCAGCCGGCGGCCGACTCCAGCGGGATGCCCGGGGAGTCGGAGATCGCCGAGGCCACCCACTTGAACTGCCAGAACAGCGAGTGTGCCTCCCACTCGGAGAAGGCGGCCGGGTCCTTGTCGTACTCCTGGAGCAGCCGGGCGAAGGGCACCAGGATCTTCGACGACTCCGAGCTGTACAAGTAGGCGTTGATCAGGTTGTCGAGCGTCTCGCGGAACAGGGCCCGGTCGCCGCTCGCCTCCGCTGCCCCGGCCAGGGCCTCGGCGTGTGCGTTGCGCGCGGAGCCGTTCGGCGTTTCGCGGTTCTGGGCCAGCCCCTGCTCGATCTCTTCACGGGTCGTTGTCACTTCTGGTCCTCCGCGGCGTCGGTGGAGTGGGTCGCCCATTCCAGGAGCCCGAGGAAGGCCCGGTTGAGCAGGGTGGAATCGGCGGGGCGCAGCGGTCGCTGGGACATCAGCAGGGCCTGCCCGTAGAGCGATTCGACGGCGGTGCCGGTCAGCTCCCCGTCGGGGAGCGTGGAGATCCGGCGGACCAGCGGGTTGTTGTGGTTGAGGACCAGCCGGGCCCGGGGTGCGGAGCCCCGCAGCGCCCCGAGGATGCCGCTCCACAGCGAGTCGGCGCTCTCCAGCGCGGCGGTCCGGTCGCGTTCCTGCCGCGCCTGGCGGTCGTCGAGGTAGAGCGCGGGTACGGAGACGGGCTGGAAGGCGCGCAGCACCACGTCGCAGCCCAGGGGCTCCAGGCGGGTGCGCGCGGTGGCCAGGAAGGGGGCCAGTGCCAGCTCGGCGGAGGTCGGCACCTGGTCGAGGCGTTCGGTGACGGCTCCGGCGTCCAGCTCGGTGACCTTGAGCTCCGGGCGTACGGAGGGCAGGAGGGCCAGCAGGTCCGCGTCGTAGGTGTAGCCGGCGTTGATGACGCCGAGGCCGTGGGCCGCGGCGATCGGCGCGATCTGGCGGAACTCCTCGACGGTGCGCGTGAAGTGGATCTCCGTGTGGGCAGCCGTGAATTCCACGAGGCTCATCGAGCCGTCACTGGTCTCGAACGGCAGCCACGGCAGCATCAGGGCGAGCAGCTCGGAGTCGTGCCGTGCCATGGACTTCACGCCGAGGTGGTGGACGCGCAGGAAGGCGGCCAGCCGCTCCGGGTCGCTCGCCGCGAGCTCGGCGAGCCAGCCGCGGATGCGGGTGCCGAGGGCGTCCCGTACGGCGGAGAGGGTTTCGTCGTCGTAGAGGTTCTCGCGGGACGCCGTGGGCCGCAGCGTGTCCGTGTCGAGGACGGCTCGGACGAAGAACGCCCAGTCCGGCAGCAGGTTGTCGGCGCGGTCGGTCAGCAGCATGCCCTTGAGGTGGACGCGGTGTCCGGCCCGGTGGGCGGGGCTGGTGGGTTCGGGGAGGACGTACGCCACTCCGCGCACCCCGGCCACCGGCAGGTCGAGGTCGATGGTGTCGAGCGGGGTGAAACCGAAGAGCTGCGCGCAGTGCCCGGCGAGCGCTACGCGGCGCGCGACCGGGGTCGGGAAGGGCCGGTCCCACACGGCGGGCCGATCGGTGACGGGGCGGGGCTCGCCGCCGAGGCCGTCGTCGAAGGTGATGTCGTGGGGCAGCAGGGAGCCGTAGTCGCGGGCCAGCTGCTCCACCTTGGCCTGGACGGTCCATTCGGTGGCGCCGGGCCGGGCTTCCAGGACCACGGTGGTGCCGGGCTCGGGGCGGGCCGAGCGGGGTAGCTCGCGGATGGTGTACGAGCCGTCGTCCGTGGCCAGCCATTCGACGGGCGCGGCCTGCGGGTCGCGGGCGGACCGGGTGACGACGCGGATCTGACGGGCCACGACGAAGCAGGCGAGCAGGCCGATGCCGAACTGTCCGAGGAACTCCCGGCGGGTGGCCTCCAGGCCGTGCTCGCCGCCGCGCTTGGAGCTGCGGCCGATGGTGGCCAGGAGGGAGTGGGCCTCCTCGGAGGTGAGGCCGATTCCGCTGTCCTCGATGGTCACGCGCCCGTCGGACGCCGACAGCCGGATGCGGACCTCCGCCTCCGGGTCGAGGGCGTTGCGGGCGGTGACCGCGTCCACGGCGTTCTGCAGCAGCTCGCGGACGTACACACGCGGACTGGAGTAGAGGTGGTGGGACAGGAGGTCGACCAGGCCGCGCAGATCGACCTGGAAGCTGTGGGGCGCGGACGGGTCCGCGGACGGGGCCTCGGACGAGGAGGGCGGCGTGGACGGGGACGTGGACGTCATAAGGCGTCACCTCGCGTGCGTTCAGGGGTGGTTCGGCGATCGCGAGGTTCCCCCCTCACAGATCCCGGAGTGGGAACAGAGTAGGGGGATGATCTGACAATTCCCCGGTGTTTTCCCTCCGGGACAGTGCTACTGAAAACGCAGGAAGTCCGGCGGAACGGCCTCTACCAGCCACACGCCGTTGGCGCTGATCCGGAAGACGTGCCCGGCCGCGCGCATCGCCTCCGCGTTTACGCTCAGCACGACGGGCCGGCCGCGGCGTGCGCCGACCCGGGTCGCGGTCTCCCGGTCGGGCGACAGGTGTACGTGGTGGCGGGCCATCGGGCGCAGGCCCTCGGCGCGGATCGCGTCCAGGACTGCGGCGACGGTGCCGTGGTAGAGGTACGCGGGCGGTTCCGCCTCCGGCAGGTCCAGGTCCACGGCGACGGTGTGCCCCTGGCTGGCCCGGATGCGGGTGCCCTCGACGGCGAACCGCTGCTTGTCGTTGGCGGCCACGACGTGGTCGAGCTCGGCGCGGCTGATGGCGAAGTCGTGGTCGGCGGCCGCGCGCAGCAGGTCGTCGATCTCCACCCACCCGTGCGGGTCGAGCGCCAGTCCGATCCGTTCCGGCTGATGCCGGAGGTGTTTCGAGACGTATTTGGACACCTTCACGGTGCGTCTGTCGTCCATGGCCCCAGGGTGCCCGGTCGGAGGCCGTTCCGGCAGCGAATTTCACGGCGGCGGCGGGGGTGGACACCCTCTATCACGATTCCAGGATACGGAATATATTTTCCGCTGCTACTTCTGCCCAAGGGGAGAAACCATGACAGCCCATACCTCTCTTCCACGCCGTGCGGCTGCCGAACTGATCGGCACCGCCGGTCTGCTCGTGGTCGTGGTCGGTTCCGGAATCCAGGCCGCCGAGCTCAGTCGTGATACCGGTGTCGCCCTGATCGCCAACTCGCTCGCCTCGGCCGTCGGCCTCGGGCTGATCATCACGCTCTTCGGGCCGCTGTCCGGAGCGCATCTCAACCCGGTGGTGACCCTCACCTCCTGGTGGGCGAGGTGCACCGGCGGCGAAGGGCTCGGCGGGCGGGAGGCGCTCGTCTACGCCGCGGCCCAGACGGCCGGAGCCATCGGTGGCGCCGTCCTCGCGGAGGCCATGTTCGGGCGGACGCCGGGCGCCTTCGCCACCCAGGTCCGCGACGGCGGCCATCTGCTGGTCGGCGAGGTCGTGGCCACCGCCGGGCTGGTCCTCGTCATCCAGGGCCTCGGGCGCATCGGGCGCGCCAAGCTCATACCGGTCGCTGTCGCCGCGTACATCGCGGCCGCGATCTGGTTCACCTCGTCCGGCTCCTTCGCCAACCCGGCCGGCACCATCGGGCGCAGCTTCAGCGACTCCTTCACCGGCATCGCCCCGCAGTCGCTGCCCGGTTTCGTCGCGGCCCAGTTGCTCGGCGGGGCGGTCGGCCTGGCCCTCGCGGCCCTGCTGTACGGAGGCGTCCGGGCCGGGCGTACGGACGCACCGGCGGCGGAGGAGGCTCCTGTCGCCGGTGTGCCGGTCGCCGTCACTCCGGTCGCCGTGGCGCCTGTCGTGGTGGACGTCGTGGTGGACGTCCCGGTGGAAAGGGAGGCTGTGGCCGAGTCCCTGTCCGGGACCGGACCGGCGGAGGGAACGGCCACCAGCAAGGCGGCGTACGAGACCATCGGTTGAGAAACGGTCCAGCCGGAACCCCGTTGCCCACAGGAAGGGCCGGTTATCCACAGCCGTTTGGGCATGTTTTGACGGCAAACGCGTGATTGCCCTGTGGACTACCGGCCGATCGGTACACGGCAGCGCGGGCCGTGCACCGCTGGTCGCACCGCGGGCTGCGTACCTCCCGGCGCCGTCGGTCGATCGGCACCCGACCCTACCGCTCGCCCCGACGGGCCAGATCGTTCATCGTCCGGGCCTGGAGCTCCCGCTCCGTCGCGGCCCGGACGAACTCCGCCACGTGATCGGCGCCCACCAGCTCCTGCACGGCCCGCACCGTGCCGGCCGGCAGGGCCACCGGTGACGGCCCCGTCGGCTGAGGAGCACCGGGCGCCCCGAGGTGCTGCTGGAGGTGGCGCGTCGCGAAGAGCCGCATCGCCCGCGCCAGTTCGGCGTCGACCGTCTGCTGGGCCAGCGGCCGCAGCCGCCGCACCATCGTGGCCGCTTCCGCCGCGTCGGCGTCCGTGGGCGGTACCTCGCCGAGATAGCGGGCGAAGACGTGCTCGGTGGTGAACTCCAGGAAGCGCGAGGCGATGTGCTCCACCTGCCCCCGCAGCTCCCGCAGGTGCCCGGTGATCGCCGCCAGCGGCACTCCGGCCGCGTACAGCTCGGCGGCCACCGCCAGCTCCTGCGGGGAGGGCACCAGGAACTGGTCCGGCCGGTCGGGGATGCGCTCCAGCACCCCCAGCTCGCAGGCCTCACCGACCGCGTCGTCGTCCGGCCTGCCGCCGAACCGCTCGTTCAGCTCCTCCCGGGATATCCACGCCGCCTCCTCGTCGGTCCACGGCCCGTGCACCTCGGCGACCAGCCCCAGGACGCCGCCGAGCCCGCGCCCGGCGTCCCAGGCCTCCAGCAGCTCCTTGATGGAGGCCAGCGTGTAGCCGCGGTCCAGCAGGTCCGCGATCTGGCGCAGGCGCGCCAGGTGCGTGTCCCGGTAGACGTTGGAGCGGCCCCGCCGCTCCGGCTTCGGCAGCAGACCGCGGTCCTGGTACGCCCGGATCGTGCGCACCGTGGCCCCGCTGTGGTGCGCCAGATCCTCGATCCGGTACTCGGCTACCGTCTGCTCGGACAATCCCGGCTCCCTACGACATCGCGGGTCGGCCGACCGCACCCGCTGCGGTCCGGGCGGCGGGTGAGGCCGCGAGGTACTCGACCGCCCTGCGCAGCGAGCCCTCCTGCGAGGGATGGTACGACCGCCGGAAGTAGCGGGGTATGGCCGTGCCGAGCTCTCTCCAGGTGGGCAGCAGCCCCTTGGCCACCGCACGGGTGTGGCCGCCGGGCGAATAGCGCGGCCGTCCGCCCGTTTCCGGGTCGTTGCGCATGAGGTACGAGGCCCCCCACACCCACAGCCAGGCCAGCACCGGCGCGACCACGATCATCCCCTCGATCCGCCGCGCGTACCGGGGCGGGCCGGAGCCGCCGCAGTGCTGGTAGATGTCGAAGGCGACGGAGCGGTGCTCCACCTCCTCGGCGCCGTGCCAGCGCAGCAGGTCCAGCATGACCTCGTCCGTGCCGGCCCGGTCGAGCCCCTCCGCCCGCAGCACCCAGTCCCCGAGCACGGCCGTGAACTGCTCGATGGCGGCGACGATCGAGAGCCGGAAGCGCAGCCGCTCCTGGGCGGTGACGGGCGCTCCCAACGGCGGGACCTCGCCCAGCAGCTTCCCGAAGAGGAAGTCGGGTTCACAGCGGGGGCTCCAGCTTCGCGAAGGCCCGCAGGGTGCGCGGGGCGAAGCGGGACATCCACAGGGCCCCCTTGGACTCGGGGGTCACCGGCACCACGGCCTCATTGCGCACCACGGCCCGCAGGATCGCGTCGGCGACCTTCTCCGGCGGGAAGTTGCGCAGGCCGTACAGGCGCGAGGAGCGTTCCTGGCGGCGCTTCTCCTCGGCCTCGTCCACCCCGGCGAAGCGTGAGGTGGCGGTGATGTTGGTGTTGACGATGCCGGGGCAGATGGCGGAGACGCCGATCGACTTCGACGCCAGCTCCGCGCGCAGGCACTCCGACAGCATCAGGACCGCAGCCTTCGAGGTGCTGTAGGCGGGAAGGGTCTTCGACGGCAGGTAGGCGGCGGCGGAGGCGGTGTTGACGATGTGTCCGCCCTGGCCGCGCTCGGCCATCTGCCGGCCGAAGATCCGGCAGCCGTGGATGACGCCCCACAGGTTGACGTCGAGAACCTTCTTCCAGTCCTCGGCACTGGTGTCGAGGAAGGCTCCGGACAGGCCGATCCCGGCGTTGTTCACCAGGACGTCCACGATGCCGTACTCGGCGGCGACCTTCGCGGCGAGCTTCTCCATCGCCTGCTCGTCGCTGACGTCCACGCATTCGCCCCAGGCCTCGGGGGCTCCGACGAGCCGGGCCATCTCGGCCGTGCGCGCCGCGCCCTCGCCGTCCCGGTCCACGGCCACGACCCGGGCCCCCGCCTCGGCGAACGCGAAGGCGGTGGCCCGGCCGATGCCGCTGGCCGCGCCGGTCACCAGGACGAGCTGCCCGCCGAAGCGGTCCGCGTACCTGCCCGGAGCCCGCTGCTCCGGTGCCCGCGCGGCCGGGTCCTCCCGGGCGGTGACGAAGCCGGTGATCCAGGCGGCGAGCTGGTCCGGCCGGGTCCGGGGCACCCAGTGCTTGGCGGGGAGGGTCCGCCGCACCAGATCCGGGGCCCACCGCTCCAGGTCGTCGTAGAGCCGCTCGGACAGGAAGGCGTCCCCGGTCGGGGTGATCAGCTGCACCGGTACGTGCGCGTAGGCGTCGGCGCGCGGGCGGCGCAGCCGGGGCCGGACGTTGTCGCGGTAGAGCCAGGCGCCGTGCGCCGCGTCCGTGGGCAGCGACGCCGTGGGGTAGGCCCCGGCCGGAACCTTCTCGACGCGCTGGAGGATGGCCGGCCAGCGCTTGCCGAGGGGCCCGCGCCAGGCGAGTTCCGGGAGCACGGGGGTGTGCAGCATGTACACGTACCAGGACTTGGCGCCCTGGCCGAGCAGCTGCGCCGCCCGGCGCGGGGTGGGACGCGCGATCCGCTTCTTGATCCAGTGACCGAAGTGGTCCAGGGAGGGGCCCGACATCGAGGTGAAGGAGGCGATCCGGCCCTCGGTGCGGGCGACCGTCGCGAACTCCCAGCCCTGTACGGAGCCCCAGTCGTGGCCGACCAGGTGCACCGGCCGGTCCGGGCTGACCGCGTCGATGACCGCCAGGAAGTCGTCCGTCAGCTTCTCCAGGGTGAACCCGCCGCGCAACGGCTGCGGCGCGGTGGAGCGCCCGTGGCCGCGTACGTCGTACAGCACCACGTGAAAGCGCGTCGCGAGCCGCTCCGCGACCTCCGACCACACCTCCTTGCTGTCCGGGTAGCCGTGCACCAGCACGACGGTCGGCCGGCCCGCCTCGCCGAGTTCGGCGACGCACAGCTCGACGCCGCCGGTGCTCACCCGGCGCTCGCGCGCACCTGCCAGTCCCGCCGGTCCTGTCCCGCTCGTCCCGCTCATGCCGCCTCCTCCTCAGCCCAGCGCCGCACGTGCGGCAGATCGTCGTCCAGCCAGAACGCACTTTCCCCGGGGTCCCGGGAATCGGTGACCACCAGGATCTCCTCGAACTTCGCGCCGGTGCCCCGGAAGCCCAGGTGCGGCTCCACCGCCCACAGGCCGGGCTGCGGCGGGTGGTCGGAGAAGCGGTACGGACTCCACAGCGGGGACCAGCCCTCACGGTGCCCGTGCAGGGCGTCACCCGCCAGTCCCTTCAGGGACTGGGTGCCGAATCCGAACGCGGTGGGCGACCAGCGCCGCTCCTTGACCCGGTCGATCTTGTGCGCGATCACGCCGAAGGGATAGGCGCGGTGCCGGTTGGCATAACCCTGGCGCGTCATCAGCCGCTCGACGTTCTCGTAGATCTCGCGCAGGGGGCGGCGCTCGCGCACCTGCTCCAGGATCAGCACGCGGTGTGCGTGCAGATCGGACATCAGCCGGTCCTGGACCGGGTTCAGCCCCAGGCTGCCCGAGTAGCCGACGTCGGCCGCGTAGCCCTTGAAGACCGGCGCCATGTCGAGGATGAACGGCATCCCCGGCTCCAGCTTCCGGTTCGTCGGGAAGAACTGCAGCGGGATCCTGAAGTTCGCGAAGGCGGTGCGGTCGCCGAACCAGGCGAAGGGCAGGTGGAACCAGTCCCGCACGCCTCGCTCGCGCAGCCACTCGCGCTGCATCCGCGCGGCCTCCCGCTCGGTCACCCCGGGCCGCAGCTGCGCGGCGACGGCCTCCGCGCACTCGTACGAGAGCCGTTGCACTTCCCTGAACCCGCGCAGTTCGGGAGTGAGTTGCGCGGTGCGTTGCTTGGTGTCCCCAGCCATGCCAGCAGTCCGTCCCTGTAGCCGTACGCGCCCGTAACTTGACACTGATGAATGTGACAATGACTGGAGACGACGTCAAGGCCCGTGCACGGACCTGTGGACAAACTTGTCCGGGTCACATCAGCCTCCAGTACGGGCGCGTACGCCTCAAGGCGGAGACGGGAGCCAGCTCAAGGTCTGACGATTCGCGGGGCCCGGACCACTAACGTCGAACCCGTGACTGTCATCGCGACCGAAAGCCTGAGCAAGCGGTACCCCCGAGTGACCGCCCTCGACCGGCTCTCCCTGGACATCGGGCCTGGTGTGACCGGCCTCGTGGGTGCCAACGGAGCCGGCAAGTCCACGCTGATCAAGATTCTGCTGGGACTGTCCCCCGCCACCGAGGGCAGTGCCGCCGTGCTCGGCCTCGACGTCACCACGCATGGCAGCGCCATCCGTGAACGCGTCGGCTACATGCCCGAGCACGACTGCCTGCCACCCGACGTCTCGGCCACCGAGTTCGTCGTCCACATGGCCCGCATGTCCGGCCTCCCGCCGACCGCCGCCCGCGAACGCACGGCCGACACCCTGCGCCACGTCGGACTGTACGAGGAGCGCTACCGCCCCATCGGGGGCTACTCCACCGGCATGAAGCAGCGCGTCAAGCTCGCGCAGGCGCTCGTCCACGACCCGCAGCTGGTCCTCCTCGACGAGCCCACCAACGGCCTCGACCCCGTCGGCCGCGACGAGATGCTCGGACTCATCCGCCGCATCTACACGGACTTCGGCATTTCCGTCCTGGTCACCTCCCACCTCCTCGGAGAACTGGAGCGGACCTGCGACCACGTCGTGGTCGTCGACGGCGGCAAGCTGCTGCGCTCCAGTTCCACCAGCGACTTCACCCAGAGCACAGCGACGCTCGCGGTCGAGGTGACCGACTCCGACGAGCACCCGGACGGCGCCGCCGCCCTGCGCAAGGCGCTCACCGAGGTGGGGCTCACCCTCCACGCGGGAGAGGAGCAGGGCCTGCCGGGTGCCGGCCACGTCCTGCTCGTGGAGGCCACCGGAGAGCAGACCTACGACACCGTCCGCGACACCGTCGCCGACCTGGGCCTCGGCCTGGTCCGCATGGAGCAGCGCCGCCACCACATCGCGGAGGTCTTCCGCGACAACGACCAGCCCGTCCCCACCGCCCAGCAGAAGGGAGCCGGTTCCGATGGCGCCTGACACCTCGACCCAGATCCACAACATCGGCTACCGGTCCTACGACGGGGCCCGGCTCGGCCGCTCCTACGCCCGCAAGTCGCTGTTCTCGCAGTCCCTGCGCGGCGCGTACGGGCTCGGCCGCTCCGCCAAGTCCAAGGTCCTGCCGATGATCCTCTTCGCAGTGATGTGCGTTCCCGCGCTGATCCTCGTCGCGGTGGCCATCACCGTCCCCGGCAGCACCGACCTGCCGATCAAGTACACGACGTACGCCCTGACCACCCAGGTGGTCATCGGGCTCTTCCTCGCCTCCCAGGCGCCCCAGTCGGTCTCGCGCGACCTGCGCTTCAAGACCGTGCCGCTGTACTTCTCGCGGCCCATCGAGCGGGTCGACTACGTCGTCGCCAAGTTCGCGGCCATGGCCGCGGCCCTGTTCATCCTCACCGCCACGCCGCTGCTGATCATGTGGATCGGCTCGCTGCTGGCCAAGTTCGACTTCGGCGATCAGACCAAGGGATTCGGGCAGGGACTGGTGTCGGTACTTCTGCTGTCGCTGCTCTTCTCGGGCCTCGGCCTGATCATGGCCGCGCTCACTCCGCGCCGCGGCTTCGGCGTCGCCGCCATCATCGCCGTGCTCCTCATCCCCTACGGTGCGGTGACCGCCGTCCAGGGCATCGCCTACAGCACGGGCAACACCGGAGCCATCGACTGGATGGGCCTGTTCTCCCCGATCACCCTGATCGACGGCATCCAGACCGCGTTCCTCGGCGCCACCTCCGCCTTCCCCGGCGGTGAGGGCCCCGCGGCCGGCACCGGCTTCGTCTACCTGCTCGTCGCCCTCGGCCTCATCGCCGGCTCCTACGCCGCTCTGATGGCCCGCTACCGGAAGGCCGGGCTGTGACCATCATCGACATCGACCACACGTCCCGCTGGTTCGGGAACGTCGTCGCCGTCAACGACGTGACCATGCGCATCGGCCCGGGCGTCACCGGACTGCTCGGCCCCAACGGCGCCGGCAAGTCCACGCTCATCAACATGATGGGCGGCTTCCTGGCCCCCTCCACGGGCACGGTCACGATCGACGGAACGCAGATCTGGCGCAACGAACAGGTCTACAAGCAGATCGGCGTCGTGCCCGAGCGCGAGGCCATGTACGACTTCCTCACCGGCCGCGAGTTCGTCGTCGCCAACGCCGAACTGCACGGGCTCGACGACGCTGCCGCCCGGCGGGCGCTCGCCACCGTCGAGATGGAGTACGCCCAGGACCGCAAGATCTCCACGTACTCCAAGGGCATGCGCCAGCGCGTGAAGATGGCCTCCGCCCTGGTCCACGACCCGGCCGTGCTGCTCCTCGACGAGCCGTTCAACGGCATGGACCCCCGCCAGCGCATGCAGCTCATGGACCTGCTGCGGCGCATGGGCGATGCCGGCCGCACCGTGCTGTTCTCCTCGCACATCCTGGAGGAGGTCGAGCAGCTGGCCTCCCACATCGAGGTGGTCGTCGCCGGCCGGCACGCAGCCTCGGGTGACTTCCGCAAGATCCGACGGCTGATGACCGACCGGCCCCACCGCTACCTCGTCCGCTCCTCCGACGACCGGGTCCTCGCAGCGGCCCTGATCGCCGACCCGTCCACCGCCGGTATCGAGGTCGACCTGAAGGAGGGCGCCCTGCGCATCCAGGCCGTCGACTTCGGACGCTTCACCGAACTGCTGCCGCGGGTCGCCCGCGCGCACGGCATCCGGCTGCTGACGGTCTCGCCCTCCGACGAGTCCCTCGAGTCGGTCTTCTCCTACCTCGTCTCGGCCTGAAGGAGCTGGCACCCATGTACAACCCCACCGTTGCCCGGCTCACCTACCGGGCCCTGCTCGGCCGTCGCCGTGCGCTGATCCTTTTCCTGCTTCCTGCCCTGCTGATCGTCATCGCCATCGCCGTCCGCGCCCTCACCGGCGTGGACGACAAGGTCGCCGCCGACCTGCTCGGCGGCTTCGCGCTGGCGACGATGGTCCCGCTGATCGGCGTCATCGCCGGCACGGGCGCCATCGGCCCGGAGATCGACGACGGATCGATCGTCTACCTGCTCTCCAAGCCGGTGAAGCGACCGACGATCATCATGACCAAGCTGATCGTCGCCATCGCCGTCACGATGGCCTTCTCGGCGATCCCCACCCTGATCGCCGGCTTCATCCTCAACGGCAACGGCCAGCAGATCGCGATCGCCTACACGGTCGCCGCCCTCGTCGCCTCGATCGCCTACAGCGCACTGTTCCTGCTGCTGGGCACCGTCAGCCGGCACGCGGTCGTCTTCGGCCTCGTCTACGCGCTGATCTGGGAGTCGCTCTTCGGCAGCCTCGTCTCGGGCGCCAAGACCCTCAGCGTCCAGCAGTGGGCCCTCTCCCTGGCCGAGAAGGTCGCGGGCGAGGGGTATGTCGACGCCACCGTCGGCCTGCCCACCGCGGTCGTCCTGCTCGCGGTGGTCACCGTCGGAGCCACCGTCTACGCGGGCCAGAAGCTGCGCCGCCTCACGCTGGCCGGCGAGGAGTAGGACCCGGTCTGCGCATCGGTACACCACGGCGGACCCTGTGCCCCGCCCGGCCCACCGGCCGGGCGGGGCACAGCTGCGCACGGCATCATCGGTGCATGATCGAGCACACCGAGCCGGAGCCCTCCAGGCCCCTGGGGTCCTGGATACGCTCCTCGCCCGGAACGCACCTCTGGCTGCTGATCATCGCCGTCACCAGCATCGTCGTCGTGATCGCACCCGACCGGGTGGACCACGTCCTGCTCCACCGCAACAGCAGCAATATCCAGCAGCTCGTCCAGCATCCGGTGCGGGCGCTCTTCAGTAGTGCCTTCTGGATCGAGAACCCGGCCTCGCTCGCCCTCTACGCGCTGCTCTTCGAGGTCTTCCACGCCCCCGTCGAACGCTGGCTCGGCACCCTGCGCTGGCTCCTGATCGTCGCGACTGCCCACGTCGTCGCCACTCTGGTCAGCCAGAAGGTTCTCCTGACGGCCATTCAGGACCATCGAGCCCCGCGGACCATGACCCATGTCGTTGACATCGGCGTCAGCTACGGACTCGCGGCTGCCGCGGGCGTGCTTACCTACCGGCTGCCCGGTCCCTGGAGATGGTTCTACCTCGCCGGGGTGGTCGCCTTCTTCGGACTCCCCCTCGCCACCGGCGGGACCTTCACCGACCTCGGCCACGCCATCGCCCTCGCGGTCGGCCTGCTCGCCTGGCCGCTCACCCGCCGCGTTGTTTCACGTGAAACACGGCCCGTGTTTCACGTGAAACAGGGATAGCCGGGCGTTGCCCTCGCGACGTAGTGCTCCCACACCCGCGTCCTGCCTGCCTGGGTCCTGCCTGCGCTACCGCCGGATTCACGGCTGATGCGCGGAAATTCACTGGTACGCGGCTTCCGGCCGGGGCAGAGTGAGCCGTGC
Source organism: Streptomyces sp. NPDC058619 (assembly GCF_042717785.1). Taxonomy (NCBI): domain Bacteria; kingdom Bacillati; phylum Actinomycetota; class Actinomycetes; order Kitasatosporales; family Streptomycetaceae; genus Streptomyces; species Streptomyces sp. NPDC058619. The sequence goes on along the minus strand of NZ_JBHXQN010000015.1, from coordinate 142,523 downwards.
GGGGAGCAACAAGAGGTCCGGGGCAGCCACTTCGAGCGCGCCTTGGGCGCGGGCAGCCCCGGACCTCCTCCGCTGTACGTGCTAGGCGGCTCCCAGCAGGCGTTCCAGCACCACTGCGATGCCGTCCTCCTCGTTGGAGGTCGTCACCTCGTCCGCCACGCTCTTGAGCTCCGGATGGGCGTTGGCCATCGCGACCCCGTGTGTGGCCCAGCCGAACATGGGGATGTCGTTGGGCATGTCGCCGAAGGCGATGGTCTCCGCGGCCTTCACACCCAGCCGGCGTGCGGCCAGTGACAGGCCGGTGGCCTTGGTCAGGCCGAGCGGCAGGATCTCCACCACGCCCGGACCCGCCATCACGATGTCGACCAGGCTGCCCACGGTCTGCCGCGCCGCCTTGACGAGGGCGTCGTCGTCCAGACCCGGATGCTGGATGTACAGCTTGTTCAGCGGTGCGGTCCACACCGCGGTCGTGTCCTCAAGGTAGACGGCGGGAAGGCCCTCCTGTACCCGGTAACCGGGTCCGATCAGGACGTCGCCGTCGACACCGTCCCGACTGGCCGCGAGGGCCAGTGGGCCGATCTCGGCCTCTATTTTCGACAGCGCCAGACCGGCCAGCTGCCGGTCCAGCGTCACCGAGGTCAGCAGCCGGTGCGATCCCGCGTCGTAGACCTGCGCGCCCTGCCCGCACACGGCGATCCCCTGATAGCCGAGGTCGTCCAGGACGTGCCGGGTCCAGGGCACGGCCCGGCCGGTGACGATGATGTGCGCCGCACCGGCCGCGGTGGCGGCGACGAGCGCCTCGCGGGTGCGTTCCGAGACGGTGTCGTCGCCGCGCAGCAGGGTGCCGTCGAGATCCGTCGCGACGAGCTTGTACGGGAACGGGGCCGGGCTCACTTGTTGATCGGCTCCAGGACCTCGCGGCCGCCAAGGTACGGACGGAGTGCCTGGGGCACCCGTACCGAGCCGTCGGCCTGCTGGTGGTTCTCCAGGATCGCGACGATCGTGCGCGGCACGGCGCACAGGGTGCCGTTCAGCGTGGCCAGCGGCTGGGTCTTCTTGCCGTCGCGGTAGCGGATCGACAGGCGGCGGGCCTGGAATCCGTCGCAGTTCGACGCGGAAGTCAGCTCGCGGTACTTCCCCTGGGTCGGGATCCACGCCTCGCAGTCGAACTTGCGCGAGGCGGAAGAGCCGAGGTCACCGGTGGCGACGTCGATCACCTGGAAGGGCAGCTCCAGGCTGGTCAGCCACTGCTTCTCCCACTCCAGAAGGCGCTGGTGCTCGGCCTCGGCGTCCTGCGGCGCGACGTACGAGAACATCTCGACCTTGTCGAACTGGTGGACGCGGAAGATGCCGCGGGTGTCCTTGCCGTACGTGCCGGCCTCGCGGCGGAAGCAGGGGGAGAACCCCGCGTACCGCAGCGGCAGCTTGTCGGCGTCGATGATCTCGTCCATGTGGTACGCGGCGAGGGCGACCTCGGAGGTGCCGACGAGGTAGTAGTCGTCCTTCTCCAAGTGGTACACGTTCTCCGCGGCCTGGCCGAGGAAGCCAGTGCCCTCCATGGCCCGCGGACGGACCAGGGCCGGGGTCAGCATCGGGATGAAGCCGGCCTCGGTGGCCTGCGCGATGGCCGCATTGACCAGGGCCAGCTCCAGCAGGGCACCCACACCGGTCAGGTAGTAGAAGCGGGAGCCCGACACTTTGGCGCCGCGCTCGACGTCGATGGCACCCAGCGACTCGCCCAGCTCCAGGTGGTCCTTGGGCTCGAACCCCTCGGCGGCGAAGTCGCGGATGGTCCCGTGCGTCTCGAGGACGGTGAAGTCCTCCTCGCCGCCGACCGGGACGTCCACGTGGACGATGTTCCCGAGCCGCAGCAGGAGCTGCTTGGCAGCCTCGTCCGCCTCGTTCTGTTCGGACTCGGCCGCCCTGACGTCCTGCTTGAGCTGCTCGGCCCGCTTCAGCAGCTCCGCCCGCTCCTCCGGAGAGGCCTTCGGGATGAGCTTGCCGAGCGACTTCTGCTCATTGCGCAGTTCGTCGAAGCGCATGCCGGAGGACCTGCGGCGCTCATCGGCGGAGAGCAGTGCGTCGACGAGCTCGACGTCCTCTCCACGGGCGCGCTGCGAGGCGCGGACACGGTCAGGGTCTTCACGGAGCAGCCGGAGGTCAATCACCCCTCCAGGCTACCGGGCTGGGGTTCCGGGGATCACACCGATATCACGCTGCGTGTCGCTATGTCCCAATTGCCAGTATTGGATAAGTCTTGCCGGTCGGCTGGAAGGGGCTCTTCTCCTGCGGTCGATAAATGTCGCGCCTTTCCCCGAAATGGGGCCCGGGAGCAACGGTCGGGCTGGCCCTGAGCAGGGCGGCAGGAGGTTCTTTGTCCACAGGAATTACCGTTGCCGCCAGCTTATCCACAGGCTGTGTGCCGCCTCTGTGGACACGGGAATAGATCAATCCCGTTCGGCAGTCGACCGGGTCGAATCGGGGTTCAAACCACCCTCACACGCTCATTCGGGTGGGAATGGCTCGCTCCAAAGAGTTGATCGGCGATGCACGGGTGACAGCGTTCACCCTCTGCTCCCCAGCATGAAACCTGGACCTCCAGCCGATTTGTCGACCTTGTCGTGCTGTTCTGTCGACTTGTCCCCAGGTTGCCATCTCCCCCTGTGGATAACTCTGTGGACAGTGGACGAAGCCCTACGCCCTGCCGTCCAGGCAGCGTGTCAGCCAGTCGGAGGCGGCCGTGAAGTCGGCTTCGGAGGTCCCCGGCCGCGCAGCCCGTACGTCACTCAGAGCGACGCCGGCCCGTGGGTAGGAACCGAGGAAGCGGACCTGGGGGCAGGTGCGCTTGAGGCCCATGAGGGCTTCGCTGACCCGCCGGTCGGAGATGTGGCCCTCGGCGTCGACGGCGAAGCAGTAGTTGCCGATGCCCTCGCCGGTCGGCCGGGACTGGATCAGCATCAGGTTCACCCCGCGCACGGCGAACTCCTGGAGGAGTTCCAGCAGGGCGCCGGGGTGGTCGTCGGCGAGCCAGAGCACGACGGAGGTCTTGTCGGCGCCGGTCGGCGCGGCGGGCCTGGCCGGCCGCCCGACGAGTACGAACCGGGTCTCCGCGTTCTCCGCGTCGTGGATCTCGGTGACCAGCGGGACGAGCCCGTAGGTGGCGGCGGCGAACTCGCCGGCGAAGGCGGCGTCGAAACGGCCCTCTTGCACCAGCCGGGCGCCGTCGGCGTTGGAGGCCGCCGACTCCCACACCGCATCGGGCAGGTTCGCGCGGAGCCAGTTGCGCACCTGGGGCTGGGCCACCGGGTGCCCGGTGACGGTCTTGACGTCCGACAGGGCGGTCCCGGGCCGCACGAGCAGGGCGAAGGCGATGGCCAGCCGCACCTCGCGGTAGATCATCAGCGGCTCGCCCGAGGCCAGCTCGTCGAGGGTGGCGGTGACCCCGCCCTCCACCGAGTTCTCGATCGGGACGAGCGCGGCCGCGGCCTCGCCGTTGCGCACCGCGTCCAGTGCGGCCGGCACCGAGACCATCGGGACCAGCTCCCGGGTCGCGGCTTCCGGCAGCTGACGGAGGGCGGCCTCGGTGAAAGTGCCCTCTGGACCGAGATAGGTGAAGCGCGTGGCCGTCATGTGATCAGCCTAGTGCCGGGGTGCTCCACGCCGGGGTGCTGTTCACCCTTCGAGCAGCCGCTGCCCCACGTACTCCCCGGGACGGGGAGCGGCCGGGACCGCGTACAGGCCGCTGGACTCGTGCCGGATGAACTCCGACAGCGCGTCCCCCCGGTCGAGCTTCCGCTGGACCGGGACGAACCCGCGCAGCGGATCGGCCTGCCAGCAGACGAACAGGAGCCCGGCGTCGGGGGCGCCGTCGGCGCCGATCCCGTCGTGGAAGGAGAACGGGCGCCGCAGCATGGCCGCCCCGCCGTTCTGTTCGGGCGCGGAGATCCGCGCGTGGGCGTTGGCCGCGATGACCGGCTTCCCGTCGGCGCCGATCTTGGTGAGCTCCGGCTCGGTGGTTTCGCCGCCACCCGTCAGCGGGGCGCCGGTGGCCTTGTTCCGGCCGATCACCTGCTCCTGCTGGGCGAGCGACTGTTTGTCCCAGTCGTCGAGGAGCATACGGATGCGCCGGACGACGGCGTACGAGCCGCCGGCCATCCAGGCGTGCTCGGCTGGACCGGGGCCCGTGCCGGGCACGAAGATGCGGCGGTCGAAATCGGGCTCGGCGGGCTTGGGGTTTCCGGTGCCGTCGATCTGCCCCATGAGGTTGCGCGCGGTCATCGGGGTGCCGGTGGCCCCGGGGGACCGGTTGAAGCCGTTCATCTGCCAGCGGACACGGGCCGCCTGCCCGGCGTCCCGCTGCAGGGCCCTCAGGGCGTGGAAGGCGACGAGACCGTCGTTCGCGCCGATCTGGACCCACAGGTCGCCGTTGCTGCGCCGCCCGTCGAGCTGGTCGGAGGAGAAGTCCGGCAGCGCGTCGAGGGCGACGGGACGGCGGGCGGTGAGGCCGGTGCGCTCGAAGAAGGAGTGGCCGAAGCCGAAGGTGACGGTGAGGGAGGACGGGCCGGCGTCGAGGGCGATACCCGTGTCGGAGTCCGGGGCGCTCTCGCCCGCCATGAGCAGCCGTGCGGTGTCGGACCAGCGACGCAACAGCGCCGCGGCCTCCGTGCGTCCCGCGCCCGCCGCGAGGTCGAAGGCGACGAGATGTCCCTTGGCCTGCAACGGTGTGGTGATGCCGGCCTGGTGGTTGCCGTGGAAGGCGACCTGCGTGGCGCCGAGGGAGGACAGGCTCCCGGCGGCTCCGCCGGGGGACGCTGTTCCCGCGTCGGTCGCCGCCGCGTGCGCGAGGGCGCCACCGGCGGCGCCGAGTGCGAGCCCCGCGGCGCCCGCGGCGCCGACGGTGCCCAGCAGGCGTCGCCGGGAGATCTCGATGTCGGGGGTGCTCTCGGTCACTCTGCTCAGCCGATCTTCGCGGTCTTCTGGACGGTCGTCTGGTCGATGTCGGAGGTTCGTACGGTCACGTCGATGCGCCATTCTCCGGCCAGCGGCAGCTGTACCCCGGAGGCCGTCCAGTGCCCCGGCGCGGCGCGGTCGGGAACGAGCGGCAGTGGGCCGACGTCCTTGGCCGGAAGGGTGAAGGCGACCTTGACCTCGGGGAGGTCGAGCGGTCGGCCGTCGGGGGAGCCGGCCCAGACGTGCAGGGTGTTGGCGCCCACCCGGCCCGGGTCGAGTTCGAGCCGGACGTCGCCCTTGCCACTCGGGCCACCGGTGTCGAACGGCAGCGTGATCTTGACCGCGCGGTCCGGCACGGCGGTGGAGGTGGAGCCTCGCCCGGCCTCGCGCTCCACCGCGCGGCCCGGCTCGGTGCTGGTGAGCACCGTGGTGACGGCCAGCAGGATCACGGCCACACCCGCCTCGGCGAGCACCGAGCGGCGCAGCCCGGCGCGGTCAGGGTCGGCGTCGCGGACCTGCTTCTCGCGGGCCGTCTCACGGGCGGCGTGCTGCCGGGCGAGCTGGGCGGCACGCTTCGGGTCGGCCGAGGAGGTCGCTGCCGCCGTTTCACGTGAAACGGCCTCGGTTTCACGTGAAACACCGCCCGTCGTTTCACGTGAAACATCAAGCGGTGCGAGGGCCCGCTCGTCCTCCCGCTCGGCGCCCGCCGACCCGTCGAGCAGCCGACCGGTCCACCGGCGGGACATGAAGGCGATGCCGATCAGGACGGCGACGAGGCCGACCTTGAGGAGCAACAGCCGTCCGTAGTCCGTCCCGGTGAGGGCGGACCAGCTGCCGAGCTGACGCCAGGACTGGTACACCCCGGTGACGGCGAGCACCACCACGCTGACGAAAGCCACCTTCGAGAAGCGCCGCACCGCTTCGCGCTCGATCCCCGGAACCTTGTACAGGGCGACGAGCAGGGCGGTGAGACCGCCGAGCCAGATGGCGACGGCGAGGAGGTGCAGGATGTCCGCCGGCATGGCGATGCCCGGCTGGATCCCGGTGGAGGCGTGCTCGGACAAGGCCCAGGTCGCGGCGATGCCGCCCGAGACCACGGCGCCGCCGATCGCCAGGCCGAAGGTGAGGTCGCTGGTGTCCTTGTCCTCCTCGGTGGTTCCGGCACCCTGCTGGCGCCGTGCGTAGACACCGAAGAGGACCGCGATGAACAGGGCGGCGGCACCGAGCAGGAGCAGTCGGGAGATAAGCGAGGCGCCGGTCTTCGTCTCCAGGACGGTCTTCAGCCCGGCGAGGTCGAAGGCGTCGGCGAACTGCCCGGACCCGGTGTACGGAGTGCGCAGCACCAGCATCGCGAGGGTGGCCGCGGTCAGGGTGACCCAGGCCCGCACGACGAGCTTCTGGAGCGGGCGCGCCCCGGCGCCCCGGCGCCAGCAGAGCAGGATGAAGGCGGCGCCGCCGACGAGGACGGTGAAGCCGGCGTAGGCGGCGTAGCGCGCGATCCCGTACGCGATGCCGACCGGGCCGCCGCCGGCCTCCCGGGTGGGGAGCGTGACGTTGGTGGCCGAGGGTGCGCCGATGGAGAAGGTGAAGGCGCCGGAGATCGGGTGGCTGTCGGCCGATACGGCCTGCCAGGCGACGGTGTACGTGCCTTCGGGCAGGCCGGAGTTCAGGGCGGTGCCGTAGCGGATGATGTGTCCGCTGCACATGTCGCGCAGCTCGCCGGTGTCCACCCGCCTGCCCTGGGGGTCCAGGACGCGGATGGAGTCGTCGCCCATGGCGACCTGCTCCGAGAAGGAGAGCGAGACCTGTGCGGGCGCCGTGGCGACCACCGCCCCTTCCTTGGGGTCGCTCGCGGTGAGTGCGGCGTGCGCCGCGGCCGGGGAGGCCGCGGTGAACAGGCTTGCCAGCAGGGCTGCGAGGACCAGCGCGAGCCGCGGCAGGAGTGCCGTGGCATGGGCGCGGGCCGCGGAAGGTGCGGGGGCGGTGGCCGTCATGGCGTGTCGGTTCCTCGGTCCGTCAGTGGGCGTTGGAGTTCTGCGCGGTGTACGTCCGTTCCTTCACGTCGAGTTCGACCTTCACGGGGCCGGCCTTCTCGAAGCGCAGCTCGACGGTGACCTTCTCGCCGACCTTCGGAGTGCTCTTGAGGCCCATGAACATGACGTGGTTCCCGCCGCGCTCCAGCCGGAGCTCACCGTTGGCAGGCACGTCCAGCGACGGGACCTGCTGCATCTTCTGGTCCTTCGTCTCGTGGATCTGGAGATCGCCGGAGAGCGGGGAGGAGGCGCCGGTGAGCTTGTCGGCGGTCGCGGAGCCGTTCTTGATGACCATGAACGCGCCGGCCATCTTGTCGTTGACCGGTTCGGGCATGAAGCCCTGGCTGACCTTCATCGCGGGCTCGTCCGCGTCGGAGGAACAGCCGGATATGGCGAGTGCGGCCGTCAGGGAGAGGGCGACGGCGAGGGTGCGGGTGGTGCGGGCAGTCACGGGTTCTCTCCCTTGATGATCTTCGGCAGGTCCTTGGCGTAGTCGTCGACGGTGGTGCCCTCGCCGTAGAGGACGTAGCCCTCCTCGGTCTTGGGCGAGAACGCGATGACCTGGGCGCCGTGCATGGAGACGACCTTGCCGTCGGCTCCCGTTGTGGCGGCCTCGATACCGATGCCGAGCGAGCGTGCTGCGGCCTGGATGGCGGCGAAGTCCCCGGTCAGGCCGGTGAAGGCCGGGTCCAGGGAGCGAAGCCACGCGCCGAGGGACTCGGGAGTGTCCCGTGCGGGGTCGGTGGTGACGAAGACGACCCGGAGGTTGTCCTGGTCCGCCTTGGGGAGCGACTTCTTGGCCACGGCGATGTTGCTCATCGTCAGCGGGCACACGTCCGGGCAGTGGGTGTAGCCGAAGTAGATGAGAGTCGGCTTGTTCTTGGTCTGCTCGCGCAGGCTCCACGGCTTGCCCGTGGTGTCCGTCAGGACGAGCTCCGGCTTGGCGAAGGGGCGGTCCAGAACGGTCGCGGCCTTGGCAGTGTTCTGGCCGCCGGAGATCTGGGTGACCGAACCGGTCTTGGCGGTCTCACCGCCGCAGGCGGTGAGGGTGAGCGCGGCCGCCGCTGCGAGAGCGGCGATCGTCACACGAGTGGTGCGCATGAGGAGGTGTCCCTGGGATCGGGGAAAGTACGGATGGTCCGAAGGGCAGTGCCCGCGGGCACGTCAGGTCAGGCGGAGCGGCGGCGGCGCGAGGCGATGCCGAAGGCGACACCGCCGAGCCCGACCACGATGCCCGTGATGCCGAGGGCCCGCGCGGTCGTGTCGGAGCCGTGCTCGGACGCGGCCTCGTCGTGGCCCGCCTTGGCGTCCTTGTCGGCGTTCTTGGCCTCGTCGGCCTTCTTGTCCCCGCCGTCGTGGTGGTCGTCGGCCTTGGCGGCGGTCAGCTTCAGGACGGGCGCGGGGTTCTGCGGTTCCGCGGCGCCTTCCTTGGCCTCCTCGATCCACCGGACGACCTCACCGTTGTCGTAGGTCTGGATCGCCTTGATGACCATCTGGTCGGCGTTCTCGGGGAGCTTGCCGACCGAGAGCGGGAACTGCTGGAACTTGCCGGACTCGATCTTGCCGCCGGACCAGGTGACCTTGGTGACGGCCTTGGTGATCTGCTTGCCGTGCACCGTGAGCGGCTTGTCGAGGTCGCTCGTCTCGACCTTCACGGTCCAGCCGGGGATGTCCTGCGGCATGACGGACGTGAGCGGCTGGTCGATCGGGAAGTTCACCTCGAGCTGGATGGTCGAGGCGTTGTCGCGCTCGTTGGGGACCTTGAAGTTGATCGTCGCGTAGCCGCCCTGGGTGGCCTCGCCGGGCTGCACGCTGACGTGGGCGAAGGCGGGGCCCGACAGGACCAGGACGGTACCGGCGGCGAGGGCGGCGGCGAAGGAGACGCGAGAGGTCTTCACGGCAGAAACACTCCACGGAAGCAGGGTGGCGTTCGCTCCGGGCACGGGCGCGCACGGAGTTCGCGGCACCGGTGCCCGCCCCGTGTCCCGGGAAGGGGGGTGCCGCGTCAGGCTGCGAGGGCGAGCGCGCCGGGGGGCCCCCGCCTGATCACCGTGTGCTGGAGGGTCGCCCGGCCGGTGGCCGGGTCGGGCACGGAACCGGTCCGCAGGGCCCGCGGCGTACGGGAGACCGTGCCCGCGAGTCCGGCGCCGAGGGCGCGTACGAAGGCCAGTGCGGCACGCAGCGGTCGTACGGGGGCGGCTTCGCGAGACAGCCGGGAGAGGTCGACGAGCCGGAACAGGGCGGCGTCGCCCCGGCCGAGCAGCCACCCGGCGCCGAGCGCGGCCAGCAGGTGCCCGGCCAGCATGGCCGGGCTGAACAAGCCGGTATCGGGCGCGGCAGCGGCCGCCTGGCTGAGGTGCGCGTGCGCCCCGTGCCCCTGTACCGCGGCCTGGGCGGCGAGCGCGGCCGGATCGAGACCGGCGGTCTCCAGGATCTGCCGGGCGTCAGCGGGGCTGACGGGTACGGAGTTGCCGCCGCACACCAGCCGGGCGGCGAGCGTCGCGAGCGAGGCGTCGGCGGCGCTCGGCGTCGGTGCCTTCGCGACGGTGGCATCGTGCTGGCCGAGACCGAACAACGCGTGCAGGGCGAGCTGTCCGGCGGTGAGACCGGCGGCGAGCCCGGGCAGGGTGCGCCGGCGTCCCGCGAGCGGGGCGGCGATCGAGAACACCGCGACGAAGCCGATGCACAGTGACCACCAGGGCACGGTCGCGCAGGATGCCAGGGCGTGCCCGGCCGCGGACAGCACGACGCAGACCGCGGTGAACACCGCGGCCCGGATCAGCCGGAGGCCGACTCCGGCGTGCGTCGCGTGGGGGGCAGTCATGGCCCGGTCATCATCGCACTGCGCTTAGGCCCTCCATACGGCAGGTCCGGAAGGTCCAATGAGTCCCCCTGTGCGGACGGCACGCGCACGGCACACGGACACCCCGGGCCGCGCCCGCGCGCCACCACCGCTGCGGGCACGGCGCCGCACTCGCCCCGCATACCCCGCGGCGCGGGCGTGCCACATCGGCTGAACGAGGTCAATGCGCGCTCCGTCGGCCGCAGGGCGCTTACCGCCCCCCGCGGGAGGCAATAGGTAACCGTATGAGCATCTGGTGGTCTCTCCACTTGAGGCGCGAGGCCGCGAGCGTGCCGCTCGCCAGGCGACTGCTGCTGGGGACGATGGAGACCGCGGGGGTGGACCCGGACATCTCCTTCGATCTCTCGCTGGCACTGAGCGAGGCCTGCGCGAACGCGGTGGAGCACGGCGGATGCGGCGGTCTCCCGGACGACGGGGCCGGGGCGTACGACGTCACGGCCTACCTGGACGGGGACTGCTGCCGCATCGAGGTGACCGACTCGGGTCCGGGCTTCCCCGCCGCGACAGTGGCCCGCCGCAGACCCTCCCTGGCCGAGCACGGCCGGGGCTTGCACCTGATCGCGGAGCTCTCCGACCATGTGCGCTTCCGCAACCGGCCGGGACGCGGCGCGGTGGTGAGCTTCGACAAGATGCTGAAGTGGCGCGACGGCGCGCTGCTCAAGGTGTCCTAGCCGCCTGGGCCGTACACGCCGCCGCGGGTACGCCGATGGGCGGGACCCGCTCGGGGTCCCGCCCATCGGAAGGGTGTGGTGACGGCCTCGCGGCCGGCTGCGGCCGCCGGGGATCAGCCCTTGAGGCGCGCCATCCAGGCCTCGACCTCGACCGAGGTCCGGGGCAGCCCGGCCGAAAGGTTCCGGTTGCCGTCCTCGGTGACGAGGATGTCGTCCTCGATCCGGACGCCGATGCCGCGGTACTCCTCGGGCACGGTCAGGTCGTCGGCCTGGAAGTACAGACCGGGCTCGACCGTCAGGCACATGCCCGGCTCCAGCGTGCCGTCGACGTACGCCTCGGTCCGCGCGGCGGCGCAGTCGTGGACGTCCATGCCGAGCATGTGGCCGGTGCCGTGCAGGGTCCAGCGGCGCTGCAGACCGAGCTCCAGGACGCGCTCGACCGGGCCCTCCAGCAGGCCCCACTCGACGAGCTTCTCGGCCAGCACGTGCTGGGAGGCGTCGTGGAAGTCGCGGAACTTCGCACCCGGCTTCACGGCGGCGATGCCGGCTTCCTGGGACGCGTAGACCGCGTCGTAGACCTGGCGCTGGATGTCGGTGTACGCGCCGTTGATCGGCAGCGTGCGCGTGACGTCGGCGGTGTAGAGGGAGTGGGTCTCCACACCGGCGTCGAGCAGGAGCAGGTCTCCGGAGCGGACGTCGCCGTCGTTGCGGACCCAGTGCAGCGTGCAGGCGTGGGGACCGGCGGCGCAGATGGAGCCGTAGCCGACGTCGTTGCCCTCGACGCGGGCGCGGAGGAAGAAGGTGCCCTCGATGTAGCGCTCGGACGTGGCTTCGGCCTTGTCGAGGACCTTCACGACGTCCTCGAAGCCGCGGACGGTGGAGTCGACGGCCTTCTGCAGCTCGCCGATCTCGAAGTCGTCCTTCACGGCGCGGGCCTCGGAGAGGTAGACGCGCAGCTCCTCGTCGCGCTCCTTGGTCACCTTGTCGGTGAGGGCGGACTCGATGACGGAGTCGTGGCCGCGCACGGTGCGGACCGGGCCCTCGGCCTCGGTGAGGGACTCGGCGAGCTCGCGGACGTCCCGCGCGGGGATACCCAGCAGCTGCTCGGCCTCGGTGAGGGAGTGGCGCCGGCCGACCCACAGCTCGCCCTGGCCGGACAGCCAGAACTCGCCGTTCTCCCGGTTGGAGCGGGGCAGCAGGTAGACGGCGGCGCTGTGGCCGGTCTCCCCGGTGGGCTCCAGGACCAGGACGCCGTTCTCGGTCTGGTCACCGGTGAGGTACGCGTACTCGGTGGAGGCGCGGAAGGGGTACTCGGTGTCGTTCGAGCGGGTCTTCAGACGACCCGCGGAGACGACGAGGCGCTCGCCCGGGAAGCGCGCGGACAGCGCGGCCCGGCGCGCGGCGGTGTGCGCGGCCTGGGGGATCGGCTCCAAGCCGTGCAGCTCGGTGTCGGCCCATCCGGTGCGCATGCTCTCGGCAAGTTCGTCGCTGACGCCCGGGTACAGACCGTTCTTGCGCTGCTTGTGCTTCTTCTTAGGCTGCTCTTCTTCCGGGGTCTCCGGGGTGAGCTCGTCAGCCACGTCTTCTCCTCAGCTACGACAGGCACGGACCTGGGTGTGGACCTCATCCATCGTATGTGTGAGCGGAAGACGCCCGGAGGGCATGTGCCATATCACTCAAATCGGGCGGCGAGCAGCACGATGTCCTCGGGGAGGTCGGCTGGCTCCCGCTCGGGCAGCACGGTCCGCAGGATGTGGTCGCAGAGGGCCGCGGGATCGTCCCGGACGGCGCGGGGAACCCCTGCGGCGGCCGCGTGCAGCCGGGCGTAGGCCCGGTCCATCGGGTCGCCTGTGCGGCGCAGCAGGCCGTCCGTGTACAGCAGCACCGTTTCTCCGGGAGCGGGCTCGATCTCCACGCTCGGCGCCTCCCAGCAGGACAGCATCCCGAGCGGCGCGGAGAGCGAGGTCTCCACGTACTCGGTGCGCCGTTCCCCGGTGAGCAGCGGCGGGGTGTGTCCGGCCCCGGCCAGGATGATCTTCCGCTGGGCGGGCTCGCAGTACGCGAAGAGCGCGGTGGCCGAGCGCGCGGGCTCGGTCAGGCGCAGCAGCAGCTCCAGGTCGGACAGGACCGCGACGGGGTCCTCGCCCTCCATGACCGCGTAGGCGCGCAGGGAGGCGCGCAGCCTGCCCATCGCGGCGACGGCGCTGGGCCCGGACCCGGTGACGGAGCCGACGGCCAGGCCCAGTGCTCCCTCGGGCAGCGGCAGGGCGTCGTACCAGTCCCCGCCGCCGCGCGGCCCGGTGTGGTGGCGGGCGGCGAGCTGGACCCCGGGGATCCGCGGGAGCCTGCTGGGCAGGAGTTCCTCGGCGACGGTCGCCAGGCCGGAGCGGGAGCGCTCCACCTCCAGCATCCGGGCCAGGTGCTCGGCGGCGTGCCGTACGTACAGCCCGGCGAGGTCGCGCTGGCGGTCGCTGGGCTCGGCCTGCTCGTCGTAGAGCCACACGGCGGCGCCGAGCCGGCCCGTTGCCTCGGCGGTGAGCGGCAGCGCGTAGCTGGCGGCGTACCCGAGGCGGGCGGCCACCTCGCGGTGGCGGGGGTCGACGGGGGCGGCGAAGCCGCCGGTGCCCGCGGGCGCACCCGGTTCGGGGAGCACCTCGAAGCCGCCCTCGGCGTCCGGGAGCCCGTCGAGGATGCGGCCGTACGAGGTCGCGCTGCGCGGCACGGTCTCGATGTGACCGAGGTCGGCGTGGCCGAGCCCGAGGCCGATCGTCGTGGTGGGACCCAGTCCGTCGGAGGGCTCCAGGACGATCAGGCCGCGGCGGGCGCCGACGAGGGTGGCCCCGGCGCGCAGGAATTCGCGGAGGGAGGAGTCGAGGTCGTTGGCGCGGGCCAGGCGCTCGGTGAGTTCGTGGAGGGTGGTGAGGTCCGAGACCATGCCCGCGAGCCGGTCCTGGATGAGGCTGCCCGGGGCGGGCGCGGGCACTGCCGCGGGCGCGCTCCGGGCGGGTGCGGGCGCCGCAGTTTGCGGTGACGCGGTAACTGCCGGATCGATTCCAGCCACTTTCGGCAGATGCGGGGCGCTCATGGCGTCCGCCTTTCCACCTGGTGCGATTCGCCATATAGCATCGCAAACCCCCAGATCGTGCTGCGCCGCCATCAAGGAATCCACATCTACACGCACACGTGGATGCATGTCCAGCATTGCCCAGGTGCCAATTCTGGTGTTCGCGGAACGGCAACTCACGGTCGAGCCAAGGCTAGAACTTGGCCGGAAAAAGCTGGAACCCGACGGTTTTTGCGGTCGACTGGGCGAGCTCCACCAGGGGCCCGGGTACGTATTCGGCAGCGCCCGGGGCCAGTTGACGCCTCCCGACGGCCATCCGTCGGTCATCAGGCAGCGTCGCGGTACCTCCGCGGCGACGCCCCGGCGGGCGTCGGGAACCACCCGGCGCGGGCCGTCGTCCTTAACGGCGGCAGCCGGTCTCGGTACCGGTACGGGGCGCGTTCCGCCCCCGTCGGCTGTTCGGCGGACCGCGAGGAGACTGCGCGAACAGTGCGAACCCGCTTCTGGCGAACAGTGCGGACAGTGACGCGAAACATGTACGTGCGGTGAGACATCGGTTACATGGTGTGATGTGGCCCTCGGCGTTCAACGGAAAGGAACGAGCGCTCATGCGCGAGATCCTCGGAAGGCGTCTCCAGCGGCTCCGCGATCGGTTTCCATCCCTGCATCCGGCCCGGGGGCGCAGCGGCGCGCCGGATCTCCTCGACGCCGCGCTCACCTGCGCCACTACGTGGCAGTGGCCGGTCCTGCCCGGCATCGGCCGGTCGGCCGCGGACGGATCGCGGTGTGCCTGCCCCGACCCCGACTGCGTCGTCCCCGGCGCGCACCCCTTCGACCCGGGGCTCCTCGCCGCCACCACCGATCCCCGGATGATCACCTGGTGGTGGACCAACCGGCCCGCCGCCCCCGTGCTGCTGGCCACCGGGGGGACCGCCCCGTGCGCCGTGAGCCTGCCGGCGGCCGCGGGCGCGCAGGCCCTCGTACGGCTGGACGCGCAGGGCCTGCGGCTCGGGCCGGTCGTGGCCACGCCCACCCGGTGGTCGCTGCTGGTGGCGCCGTACTCCCTGGAGCGGCTCGGCGAGCTGCTCTACGCCAAGGACCACGTGCCGTCCTCCCTGCGCTTCCACGGCGAGGGGGGCTACGTGCTGCTGCCGCCCTCGGCCGCGTCCGGCGGGGGCCAGGTCCGCTGGGAGCGGGAACCGCGTCCGGAGTCGCAGCCCCGGACCCGGCCCCGGCTGACGCGCGCGGCAGAAGCGGGTGGCGCGGCACGGACCCCCTGGCTGCCCGAGGTCGAGGCCGTCGTGGACGCGTTGGTCGAGGCGAGCAGCGGCGCCCCGGGCGGCGGCAGCAGGCTCGCGTACTGACCCGTCCGGGACCGGGCGGATCACTCGTACGGGTGCCAGCGGAACGAGTTTGCAAGGGAATTGGGCGCGGAGCTCTCCGCGCCCCATTCCCGGATCGCTATCTTCGGCGAATGAATCTCCGCCTGATCGGTATCGGCGCCGGTGTGTTGATCATCCTGTCGCTTCCGCTCGCCGGTGCGATCGCAGGCCCGGATATCGCCGGTCAGGACGACGGGAAAGGCGGCGGCCTGCTCTCGACGCTCGGACTCTCGGACGCCGCGCGCACCGCGTCCGCGCCGTCCTCGGGACCGGCTGCGGTGTCCGGCCGCGAGCGGCCCGGGCCGGCCGAGCAGCCCCGTACGGACTCCAGCTGCGGGCCCGAGGTGTCCTCGCCCCACGGCGTGGAGGCACAGACCTGCGTGCTAGTCGGCGAAGGGCGTACGTGGGGCCGTAGTTACTACCGCAACACGAGTGGTCGCGCGCTCGACGCGGTGCTCACCGTGATGGGTCCGGCAGGGCGCACGGTGCAGATCCGCTGCGCGGTCGGGGCGGGAGACGAGCCCGGTCTGTGCGAGACGCCGAGGGACGACTCCGCCGGGAAGCCGGAAAGCTACTCGGCCGTAGCGGAGTTTGCAGTTCCGGATGATGAAGGCGAGTTGCTGCTGCGGTCCGGGAGTAACTCACCGGCACCGTCCGACGGTTGAGAACCGTCGAAAATCAAGCGCCCGGTCGCTGGCGACGGGGGATGCACCAGCGACCGGGCTACAAGAACGGTAACAAGAGATCGCCTGTTCGCAAATTCGATCTCTGATATTCAGACAGCGATTTGCAGACGATTAGCGGGAGTTGTGACTCCGGTCACCGGTCCCGCACGGGTGCCGCGGTCAGCTGAGGGTGACCTGGCGGTTGGTGAGCCCGCCGCGCGCCCGGCGCTCCTCGGTGGTCAGCGGTGCGTCCGTGGCCAGAGCCGTGGCCAGCCGCTCGGCGAGCTCGGCAGCGGGCTTCTCGACGTCGTCGGCCGTGACGCCGGTGGGCAGGTCCCAGACCGGGACCATCAGGCCGTGCGCGCGGAAGGAACCGACCAGCCGGGTGCCTTCGCCCAGCGAGGAGGTGCCGGCGGCGTGCAGCCGCGCGAGCGCGTCGAGTAGCTTCTCCTCGGGGTGCGGCATGACCCAGCGCAGGTGGTTCTTGTCCGGGGTCTCGCACCAGTAGGCCGCGTCCACGCCGGCCAGCTTGACGGTGGGAATGGCCGCCGCGTTCGCGCGCTCCAGGGAGGCGGCGAGCTCCGGAGAGGCGCTCTGCGCGCTCTCCGATTCCGGAATCCAGAATTCGAATCCGCTGTGGACAACCGGCTCGAAACCGCCCTCGGTGTCCAGGAGGTCCTGAAGTCGCGGGCCCTCGGCGGGAACCCGGCGGGCCGGAACGGGAGTACCCGGTTCCGCGGCGAGCGCGCGCTCCAGGGTGTCGGCCATGTCCCGCCCGAGGTCCCCGGTGGATGACTCGTTCTGCAGGGCCAGCAGTACGGACCCGTCCTCGCGGCGCAGCGCCGGCCAGGCCAGGGGCAGTACGGTCACCAGGGTGACGGACGGGACGCCCTCGGGCAGACCGGCCTTGAGGGTGAGCGGCACGGTGGCCGCGGGAACGAGCTCGCGCAGCGCGACCCAGTCGCACTCGCCCGGCAGGCCTTCGAACGGGCGCTGCACGTGCTCGGTGACGGCGTGTGCGGCAGCTGCGCCGTGACACGCCTTGTAGCGGCGCCCGGATCCGCAGGGGCAGGGCTCGCGAGCGCCCACCACCGGGATCTCACCGTTGTTGAGCTGCGGCTTTGCAGTCTTGGCTGCGGGGCGCTTCTTGGCCATCGTGGGTGTCTCCCGGTTGCGGCGGTACGGCGTCGTGTCTGGGCGCGAGCCTAGCCGTTCGTACCGCCGGAACCGGTGGGTGCGGCCGGGAGCACGGTCGGCGTGCGCTCCCGGGCGGCCGCTCTTGTCGCGGGCCGTACTGCTCTCCGCACTGTTGGGCGCGGGTTGTTGTCAGTTGCGGGTCAGTTGCGGTCGATCGTTGACGTTTCTGATCGGGCGACGGTTGTCACGCGATCGCCTCCGCAGTTGCCTTACCGGTCGTTTCCGCGTTCGCGGTCGCTTGTGCGGTCGGTTCTGCGGCTGGCTCTGAGGTCGGTCCGACGTCAGGAATCGGGCTCGCCGAACGCCGTGCCGAAGTCGATCGCCGGGGGCGCGACGCGCGTAGCGAAATCGTCGTGCCGGGCCCCACAGGCAACGACCGCCCAGACGGTGACCTCACCCGCCGCTCCATCCCGGACACCCCAGGTCTGTGCCAGAGCGCTGATGATGTTCAGCCCCCGGCCGCCGCGCGCGGTGACCGAGGGCGTGGCTGGGACAGGGCGAGTGGGCCCGCCCCCGTCCGTGACCTCGACCGTCAGCCGCCCCGCCCCGTCGACGCGCCATCCGGCGCGTATCTCCCCGTCGCCGATCTCCCGTGAACCCAGCGGCCTGCCGTGTCGACAGGCGTTGCTGAGCAGTTCGGACAGGATCAGTACGGCATCGTCCATGACCGATTCGGACACCCCGCAGAGACGCAATTCCTCGCGCATCCGGTGCCTCGCCTCGCCCACGCCAGCAGGGCCATGGCGTACGACCATGCACGACGACGTGGGCACTTCTTGTGCCACCACCAACGCCACCCCCGGAACCTCCTTAGCCCCACGCATGGTCTGGATGCCCCATTGGCCTGGACCGGAAACCGCCGTAGCGGAGGCCTCTGACGCACTCGCGGCGGTCGAATGCGGAGCGGATGCGCCGGTGCACTCCCTGTTACCGGAGGGCTAGTGGTGACAGGAGGGCAAAACGGGACGTCAGCGTCCCAGTTGTGACAGAACCTGCCGGGGCCTGTTCGTGATGATTGCTTCCACGCCCAGATCAGCGCACAGCCGAACGTCTTCCGGATCGTTCACCGTCCACACGTGAACGGAGTGGCCCGAGGCCTGAAGCTTGCGGATGAAGGCGGGGTGGTTGCGCACGATCCGCATCCCGGGGCCGGCGATCTGCACTCCGTCGGGCAGCCGCCCGTCCCGCATCCGGGGCGAGATGAACTGCATCAGGTACACCGTCGGGACGGTCGGAGCGGCTGCCCGCACCCGGTGGAGGGAGCGCGCGGAGAAGCTCATGACCCGGACCGGGTGCGGGCCCGTGGCGGGCGGGGCGTCCAGGCCGAAGCGCTTGAGGAGGAAGAGGAGCCGCTCCTCCACCTGTCCGGCCCAGCGGGTCGGGTGCTTCGTCTCGATCGCCAGCTGGACCGGGCGCCCCGCGTCGGAGACCAGCTCGAGGAGGCGCTCCAGGGTGAGGACCGAGGTGCGCTCGGGGTCGGAGTCCCAGTCCGGGGACTCCTCGCGGTCCTTCCAGGAGCCGAAGTCGAGCGCGGCGAGATCGGCCAGTTCCAGGGCCGAGACGGCGCCGCGGCCGTTGGAGGTGCGGTTCACCCGGCGGTCGTGGACCAGGACCAGATGGCCGTCGGCGGTGAGCCGTACGTCGCATTCGAGGGCGTCGGCGCCGTCCTCGATGGCCTTGCGGTAGGCGGCCAGGGTGTGCTCGGGGGCATCCTCCGAGGCGCCGCGGTGGGCGACGACCTGGATGGGAAGCGGCGTTGCGTGGGTCACCGGGTCATGGTGCCATCGAGCGGGCGCGGGGCGGCGGGGCCGGGTCCTGTCGGCCGTCCGAAATGTCAGATATAAAGAATGCGGGGAGACTCACAGGTCCGGCTTACAGTGCTCTGACGGGTCATGGGAAAGGCTTTGCCCAGGAACTTGTGCGGCACGTCGAACGTTCAGCCGAACCGATATCGCCAGAGATTGCCGAAGCCGTGTGTGACGAGGAGAGAGCGCTGTGAGCAACGAGAACGAGGGCACCGCGGCCCCCCAGCACCCCGCGGCCCCGTCCGTACCACCTGCTCCGGCCTCCGAGACGCGGGCTGCGGGCCCGGCCCCGCAGCCCGCTTCCGCGCCGGTTCCGCCCGTCTCCGAGCCGGTGACCCAGCAGCTTCCGCCGACGACCCCGCCGGGGACCGAGCCGACGCAGCAGATCCCACCCGTCCCGGCGCACCCGGCCCCGGCGTACGGCCATCCGCCGGCTCCCGCGTACGGCCAGGCCCCCCAGGGCCAGGGCTACGGCCAGGGTCCCCAGGCCCAGGGTCCGGCGTACGGCCAGGGCCCCGGCCCGGCTGCGCACGGCGCCGAGGGGTGGCCGCCCCCGCCGCCCACCGTCCCGGCCTACAGCGGCGGCGGCCACGGCGGCGGCTGGGGCACCCCGCTGGGCGCCGACGGCACCCCGCCGCCCAAGCCGAAGGGCAAGGGCGGTCTGATCGCCGGCGTCCTCGTCGCGGCCCTGCTCGCGGGCGGCATCGGCGGCGGCGTCGGCTACTGGGCGGCCGACCGGAGCGACAACGGCACCGGCTCGACCACGATCAGCGCGGGCAACACCCCCAAGGACCTCAAGCGTGAGGCGGGCTCCATCGCGGGGCTGGCGTCCGGAGCGCTGCCCAGCGTGGTCACCATCGAGGCCTCGGCCGGCGACGGCGAGGGCGGCACCGGAACCGGCTTCGTCTACGACCAGCAGGGCCACATCCTCACCAACAACCACGTCGTGGCCTCCGCCGCGAACGGCGGCAAGCTCTCCGCGACCTTCTCCGACGGCAAGAAGTACGAGGCCGAGGTCGTGGGCCGTGCCCAGGGCTACGACGTGGCGGTGCTCAAGCTGAAGAACCCGCCGGCCGGCCTCAAGCCGCTGCCTCTCGGCGACTCCGAGAAGGTGGCGGTCGGCGACTCCACCATCGCGATCGGCGCTCCCTTCGGCCTGTCGAACACGGTCACCACCGGCATCGTGAGCGCCAAGAACCGCCCGGTCGCCTCGGGTGACGGCTCCGGCGGCAAGAACTCGTACATGAGCGCCCTGCAGACGGACGCCTCGATCAACCCGGGCAACTCCGGGGGCCCGCTCCTCGACGGACGCGGCGCGGTCATCGGCATCAACTCCGCCATCCAGTCGGCCGGCAACGGCGGCTTCGGCGGCGGTCAGGCCGGCTCGATCGGCCTCGGCTTCGCCATCCCGATCAACCAGGCGAAGAACGTCGCCGAGTCGCTGATCAAGACGGGCAAGCCGGTGTACCCGGTGATCTCGGTCTCCGTGGACCTCCAGGCCAAGGTCGCGGGCGCCAAGATCTCCGAGCAGGGTGCGCCCGCCAACGAGTTGGTCGACCCGAACGGCCCGGCCGGCAAGGCGGGCCTCAAGCCCGGCGACCTGATCACGGAGTTCGGCGGCAAGCCGGTCGACAGCGGCCCGACGCTCATCAGCATGATCTGGACGTACAAGCCCGGCGACACGGTGAAGCTGACCTACCAGCGCGACGGCAAGCCGAGCACGGTCGACATCACGCTCGGCTCGCGGGTCGGCGACAAGTAGCCGGGGGGACAAGCAGCCGACAGCGGGGGGCTGACGGTGGCGGGTCCGGAGGGGCCGTAGGCGGGATTCCGCCTGCGGCCCCTCCCAACGTCCGCTTATGCTTCGCTCGTGTTCGATTCCCGGCACATAAGGACGTTCCACACGGTCGTGGCCTCCGGGTCCTATTCGGCGGCTGCCCGCGTCCTGGGGTACACCCAACCCGCCATCACCCAGCAGATGAAGGCGCTCGAACGCGCCGTCGGCACCCCGCTGTTCACCCGGGTCGGCCGCAGGATGCAGCTCACCGAAGCGGGGGAGTCCCTGTCCCGGCACGCCGTGAGCATCCTCGGCAGCCTCTCCGCGGCCGAGGCGCAGCTGAAGGCGTACGCCCGCCTGCGCACCGGCCGGGTCCGGCTGTGCGGGTTCCCCAGCGCCAACGCCACCCTGGTCCCCGAGGCGCTCAGCGGCCTGGACAAGGACCACCCCGGCATTCAGGTGGAACTGCTGGAGGGCGAGCCCCCGAACTCCCTGCGCAGGCTGGAGCGCGGGGAGTGCGACATCACGCTGGCCTTCACCTATCCGGGGCTGCACGAGGAGATCCCGGAGGAGGTCGCCGAGGTCAGGCTGCTGGAGGACCAGCTGACGGTTCTGCTCCCGACCGGCCACCCGCTGGCCCGGCGGCGCGCCGTGCACCTGGCCGACCTCGCCGGGGAGCGGTGGATCGCGGGCTGCCCGCGCTGCCGGGCGAACCTGCTGCACGAGTGCGCCGAGCTGGGCTTCGTACCCGACATCCGCTTCGCGACCGACGACAACCTGGTGGTGCAGAGCCTGGTGGCGCAGGGTCTGGGCGTGGCGATGATGCCCGCGCTGGTGCTCCCCTCCCTGTCCCTCAACCGGGTCTGCGGTCGGGCGCTCCAGCCCGCCGCCCGCCGTCACATCGCCGCCTACGTCTACCGGGACCACCTGCGCGTCCCGGCGACGGCCGTGGTGCTCGACGCGTTGAAGCGGGTCGCGGCGAACCGGGTCGGCTGCTGACCGACCCATAAGCGGTGCTTGGGCTTTCGGGTCACAACTGTCGTTGGACGTGATGGAACGTCCGCAGGACCCTGCCGACATGACCACCACCACGCCGGCCCCTCCCACCACGAGGATGGCCGCCCTCGTCAGTGAGATCCGTACTGTCGTGCACCGGGGCCTGGCTCCCGACCTGACCGCGTACCTGGTCGGCGAACGCCTCGCACCGCACCTGGGCGCTCCCGACCTGTTGACCCCGGCCCAGAGCGAAGGGTCCCCGGACCGTTACCGGCAGCACATCCTGCACGCCGAGTCCGACGGCAGCTTCTCGGTGGTGGCCCTGGTGTGGCTGCCCGGCCAGGAGACCTGCATCCACGACCACGTGTCGTGGTGCGTGGCCGGCGTGCATCAGGGCGAGGAGAGCGAGCGGCGCTACCGGCTGGCGCCCGGCGTCGGAACGGCCCGGCTGGTGGCCACGGAGGACGTGGTCAACGGGCAGGGCGAGGTGTGCGGTTTCGCCCCGCCCGGTGACATCCACCAGGTCCGCAACTCCTGTTCCACCACGGCGATATCCCTCCACGTGTACGGCGCCGACGTGTCCCGCCTGGGCACCAGCATCCGCCGCTCCTACACGCTCCCCGTCGACTGATGGCGCTCCTCCACCGCCCCCAGGGGGCGTCGGCGGCCCGCACTGTTTCACGTGAAACATCGGGTCCCTGGACCGGCCTGGCGACGGCCGCCGGTGGTGCGCTGGCGGCCTGGGTCATCCACCGGGCGTTGCCCGCGGTGCCGATGCTCACCGCCGCCGTGGTGCTGGGCATCGCTGCGGCGCACCTGCCCGGCCTGCGGGGCTTCGTACGGGGATCCGCCCGCCCGGGGCTCTCGCTGGCCGGCCGGAGGCTCATGCGGATCGGCATCGTCATGCTCGGCCTCGGACTGGGCCTGGACCAGGTGCTGCGGCTGGGCTGGGCCACGGTGGCCATGGTCGCCGGGGTGGTCGCGGCCACCTTCTTCGGCACGCTCTGGCTGGGCCGCCGGCTCGGGCTCCCGGGAGATCAACCGCTGTTGATCGCCACCGGATACTCGATCTGCGGAGCCTCGGCGATCGGTGCGGTCAGCGAGGTGTCGGGCAGCGACGAGGAGGACGTGGCCGCCTCGGTGGCGCTGGTGACCCTGTGCGGCACCATGGCCATCGCGGTCCTGCCGCTGCTCCAGAGCCCGCTCGGGCTCTCCGATCCCGCCTTCGGGCGGTGGGTGGGGGCAAGCGTCCACGACGTCGGCCAAGTGGTGGCGACCGCGCAGACCGCCGGCCCCGGAGCGCTCGGCGAGGCGGTCTTGGTCAAGCTGATGCGGGTGGCGCTGCTCGCCCCGCTGGTGGCCGCCGTGGCCTTCTCCGTACGAGCCCGGCGGCGCGGGATCCGCACCGCCGCGGGGCGTCGGCCGGCTCCGGTACCGCTGTTCGTGACCGGGTTCCTGGCGGCGGCCGCGCTGCGGGCCACGGGAGCGCTGCCCGACGCGGCCCTGGAGTGGGCGCACACCGCGCAGGAGGCACTGCTGGCGGCGGCCCTGTTCGGGCTGGGGAGCGCGGTGCACCTGCCGACGCTGGCCCGTACCGGGGGGCGTGCGGCGGCCCTGGGGCTCGGCGCCTGGGTGGTGGTGGCCGGGGCCTCGTACGTGGGCGTACTGCTCACCGTATGACCCTTGCACGGCAAGGAGTTGGCCAATTGGTGGCCAGAACCGACCGAACGTTCCGACTGCCTCCTGACATCGACGCGCGGCCGTGCCACTCTGCCCCGGCAAGCCGCACCGCGCAGAGCCGATCCGCACCGACCGTTCTTCACCCCCACCCTGCCCCGGTCCGGGCACGGCAGAAGGAGTCCTGCGTGAATCGTCATCGCACCATCTTGTCCGTCGTCTTATCGGCAGGGGCCCTGATCGCGGGCGCCCTGACGGCCGCGGCCCCCGTGACCGCCGCAGACACCCCCGTCTCCGCGTCCTTCCGGCAGCAGCACGCCCCGGGTTTCTGGACCGTGGAGCGCATGCGCGGGGCGACCGCGCTCGACATCACGGCGGTCCCCGGCCCGTCCCGCGTCCCCGTCGCCTCGGCCCCGACGCGCCCTACGGCCATCGCACCGACGGCCCCGTCCCCCGTGTCCCGCACGGTCTCCCCCACGGCCTTCCCGCAGGCGGGAGGTGCCTGGACGGGCGGCGGCGCGGTCGTGAAGACCTCGGGCCGCGTCTTCTTCACGATGGGGAGCCGGACCGCCTCCTGCTCCGGCGACTCGATCACCAGTGCCAACGGCAGCACGGTCATCACGGCCGGCCACTGCGTGAAGTACCAGGGTGCCTGGCACACGAACTGGGTCTTCGTCCCCGCCTACAACAACGGCACCGCCCCCTACGGCCAGTGGTCGGCGACCAAGACGTTCGCCACCGACCAGTGGGCCGCGAGCGAGGACATGAACATGGACGTCGGCCTGGCCGTCGTCGCCCCGCTGAACGGGCAGACCTTGGCCCAGGCCGTGGGAGCGCAGGGCATCCTCTTCAATGGCGGCTACAGCAAGAGGATGTACGCCTTCGGCTTCCCGGCCGCAGCCCCGTACGACGGCACGAAGCTCGTCTACTGCAGCGGCAACAGCGGCAAGGACTTCCTCCTGACGAAGGACCACAGCTTGGCCTGCAACATGACGGGCGGCTCCAGCGGTGGCCCCTGGTTCCAGGACTTCAACGAGGCCACCGGCCTGGGCACCCAGGTCTCGGTGAACAGCTTCGGCTACACCTTCCTGCCGAACCGCATGTACGGCCCGTACTTCGGCAACGAAGCCAAAGCGGCCTACGACAAGGCCCAGACCGCCTGATTCCGCACCCGCCCCGGCGCCCTCCACAGCCCGGTACTCTGTACCGGCCAGGTGGGTTGCCCGAGCGGCCTAAGGGAACGGTCTTGAAAACCGTCGTGGCAGCGATGTCACCGTGGGTTCAAATCCCACACCCACCGCCAGGTGAGAGAAGTAGCAGGTCAGAGGGCATGTCTTCGAACCGGGGGCGTGCCCTCTGCGCTTGCCCTGTCTCACTTTGGGTCCCCGGTATCTCACTGTTGATCAGCGTGTCTGGGCCATCTGTGGGCCAAGATCCGAGTGTTACCGCTGCTCAGCCCTTTCTAGATCAGCTGGTTGGTTCGAGGCTGCCCCGCAGGATCTTGACGCAAAGGCGGAACAGCACCGTGAGGCTGCGCGCCTGGCGTGTCCGCAGGTCGCGTGAACTAAGGCGCAGGCATACGCTTGAGAAGATCTGTGGTAGACGCCCATGAGTGTCCGAACACGGACACGCGGACGTCTCACCGTCGGTGGCTTGGGACACGGCCCCGGCTCAGCACCAGGTGGGGGCGCACACGCACAAGGTGGTCCTGATGGCTAATATGTACATCCGTGCACCTAGGCGAGCGATTGCCAGTGCAAGCGCCGTTCTCGTAGCGGGATCTCTGGCATTGACGGGTACAGCCGCCGGCGCGCCCCCTGAACCTGTCAATTTCTCGTCGTTCTATGAGATCCGGGCGCGCCACTCGGACATGTGCCTGGACGTCGCTCACCAAAGCAAGGCCCATGCTGCCGATGTGATCCAGGGCAGATGCTGGGGTGGGTGGAACCAGCAGTGGCGAGTTGTCCGACTCAGCAGCGGATTCCTTGAGATCCGGGCGCGCCACTCGGACATGTGCCTGGACGTCGCTCACCAAAGCAAGGCCCATGCCGCCAACGTGATCCAGGGCAGATGTTGGCAGGGTGAAAATCAGCAATGGAACGTAAGAGGCACGTCCTCGGCAGACTTTGAAACGCTCCCCGATGGGACTTCCATGCCGAAGGAGGGAGCGTGGTTGAGGATCATCGCCCGCCACTCTGGAGGCGTCCTGGATGTTGCTCACCAGAGCAAAGCCCACGCCGCCAACGTGGTTCAAGCGCAGTGGTGGGGTGGCTGGAACCAGCAATGGCAGTTCCTCAAGGTAGCCTAAATACAGGTCAGATAAGCAGCAGGTCAGAGGGCGGGTACCCGAATCGGGTGCCCGCCCTCTGTGTGGGCCAGGCGCCAGGATCCCGGAGTCACCCGCCTCTCAGTCCCTTCTCGATGAGTTCGTTGGCCCGGTCCTGCTGGCCTCGAAGGATCTTGGCGTAGAAGCGGAAGAGCACCGTGAGGCTGTGCCCGGCTCGGCGTGCTACCTCCACCGGGTCCACCCCCGAGTTGATCCACAGCGACACCCCGGCGTGCCGCAGCGAGTAGGGCACGTCTGCTAGAGGCGTTGCTGCTTCCTCTGTCCCCAGCGCCTTGACCCGGGCGGCGTCCCAGAGGTCGCAGTACTCCGTTGACCGGACGCGCCCACCCTGCGCTGCACGGAACAGCCGACCGTCATCGGCCACCCCGTACTTCTCCTTGTGCCCCCGGAGCATCGTGGTCAGGACGGGCGGGATGGGCACTGATCGGGTCGCAGTGCGAGCACGGCGCTTCAGTCCTCGCTGCTCGAACGACTGCCCGTCGTCGGTCCACCCCGAGCCGACCTCGGGGCGACTTCCCGCGAGGACAAGCTCTCCCCACCCGGCTGAGGGCAAGGTGCAGTCCGCAGCGCGAAGGGCGGCGATCTCCGAAGGGCGCATGGCCGCGTAGTACAGGCAGCCGAAGAATGCAGCCATGTGCTCCCCTCGTCCGCCAGACTGCTTCACGGCGTCGATCAGAGCTGCGGCCTGATCGGGGTTGGGTACGTACCGGAAGTCGACCTCGTCGTCCTTGTAGGGAGCGGTCCAGTCGAGACGGCCGAGGGGGTTGGCGGGGAGGGTGCCGCGCTCCACGGCGTATCGCAGGGCGTTGCTCATGACCATGCGCTTCCGGTTCACAGTGTTGTCCGCAGCCGGCTTCCCATTGAGCTTCTTGGATAGGGCATCAAGGGCCCCACGCAGGCACTCCGACCGTGCGACCTCGGTCATCTTGACCGTGTTCGACGCGACCCAGGTGAGGGCTGCCGCGATGTCCTCGGGCGGCTTCTCGACCTCGTGTCGCAGGCGAAGGGGGCCGCCGTCTGCCTGTACCGCGCGGAATGCCCACCCGTACAGCGCCTTCCGCAAGACGGTGGAGTCGGGAGCGCCGCGTGAGCTGGATACGAACGCTGGCGTCACGGTGGCGAACGTTTCCGCGATGCTCGCGCGGTGCTTGGCTGCGGCCTTCGGCCACTTCATCAGTACGTAGGCCGTGGCGTGCTCGTACCAGGTAGGCGTGCTCAGCGCTTCGAACTCTGAGGCCGGCAGTCCGGTCTGCTCGTCGAACTGCTCCCGGTTGCGCAGCGCGGTGAGCAGCTCAGAACGTCGGCCGTCGGCCTGCACATTGAGCTTGAAGCTTCGGGAGTGCGCCCGTACTCCCACTCGCCACCGCAGCTCGAACGGCTTGGGGCGGCCCTTCCGCTCCCGAATGGACCAGATATCAACGTCGTACGTCAGCATGTCTCTCCAAAGGGAGAGGGGCCCACCGAAAGGCGGGCCCCTCAGTGTCGGGTGGATCAGGCAGCGGCTTCCTCGCACCCGCAGAGCCAGGCGTCCAAGTCAGCACGACGGACGCGAAGCTGGCCGTTGGGGAGCTTGATGAGTCGCGGGCCCTGCCCACGGGCGCGCATGCGGTAGAAGGCGGCGCGACTCATGCCGAGTTCAGTCAGTACCTCGGGAAGCTTGAGCATCTGGGGGCGGGCCATCGTCGTCCACTCCTTGCCGTCTGGGCTGTCCTGGGCGTGTTGGATTCACATTGCGTTGAGTCGCGACTCAACGCGTCTCAGAGGTGGTCTGCGAGGGGTTGAGTCGCGTTGAGTCGCGACTCAGGGGAATGTGGCTCGGACTGCTTGAGCGTGATCCCGCTGTACGCGGGGACCTGCCGGCCGTACTGGTCGCGTGGGCGGGTTCGGCGGAGCTGGGGGACGACGGATTGGAGGTTGCGGCCGAAGACCTGTTTGGTTCCGGCGCGTACGCCGTTGTCTTCGGCCCACTCGCGCCAGACGGCCCACAGGGCGTCGACGGGTACTTCGCAGGCGGGGCCGGCGTTGCAGCGTTCGCGGACGAATGCGCTGGTGGGGGATGCGGTGTCCTGCATGATCATGACCGCGTCTTGGGAGGATGCGGGTTGGGTGATTCGGCCGGTCTGCTGGAGTCGGGCGAGTCCGTCGAGGGCCCAGTTGAGGATGCCGGGCATCTCGCGCTTGAGGGATTCGTCGAGGGTGGTGTCTTCTTTGCCGAGCCAGGAGACGGTCATGTTGAGGACGATG
The DNA here is from genome assembly GCF_042717785.1 of Streptomyces sp. NPDC058619. Lineage (NCBI taxonomy): Bacteria > Bacillati > Actinomycetota > Actinomycetes > Kitasatosporales > Streptomycetaceae > Streptomyces > Streptomyces sp. NPDC058619. Next base: position 114,852 of record NZ_JBHXQN010000015.1, on the reverse strand, counting down.
AACCGTCGGGCGATCACGCCGGAGGAGTCTCCGAAGCTGGGGAGTTCGTTGGTGAGGATCATCAGCCGGGTGGGGAGCTTCCCGGTCCACAGGTCGCGGTACTTGCGGTCGATGTCGATGGTGTCCTCACCGGAGATGGTGAGGAGCCGTTCCACGACCTGACCGCCCTCGTTGCCGGTCAGGCGTGCGTCGGAGATGACGGCCAGGGGCTTGTCTACGAGGGAGGACAGTCCGAAGTTGGTGCCGAGACTGGCCAGGGTGGGTCCGGCGATGTTCTTCTTGCCGACGAACTCGGTCAGGACGCGGGTGATGGTGCCCTTCCCGGACCGGGTGGGCCCCTTCATCAGCAGGATCTTCTGCTGGTCGGTGCGGCCGGACAGGACGTAGCCGAACCATTCCTGCAAGGCCTGGATGGCGCTGGGGTCCTCGGGCCAGAGCTGGTTCAGGAACTTCCGCCAGGCCGGGGCCGTGGCGTCCTTGTCGTAGGCGAACGGCACCGACACCAGGTTGAAGAACCCCGGCGTGTGAGGCAGCAGCGCCCGGTCCCGGATCCGCAGGAGTCCGTTTTCGCAGGCGACGATCGGGCTTCGGTCCCCAGCAGCTTCCTCCTGCTCGGTCCAGGACGGGGCGTCCACCTCGGAGGGCAGCAGGGTGATGGCGGACAGGGTGTCCAGGAGGTTGCTGAGCTTGGTGCGGGTGGGCGCCCACTCCTTGACCTCGGGCACGCCGTCCTTGTCGCATCCGGCGACGTAGGTCGCGTGCTCCAGCTGCTCGTACAGCCGCTTGCGCATCCGGAGGTCTTCGAACTCGCGCCAGCAGGTGCCCGTCCAGCGCATCCACGCGCCCCGCCACCGCCGGCACAGCAGGCGCCCCTGCTCGTCCTGCCAGTCGGGCAGGATCCGGCGTGCGACGGCCATGGGGTTGGACGGAGCGGGCAAGTCCTTGGCGAGGCTCATGCGGCCTTCCTCCCTTCCTGGGCGGGCGTGATGTGGGCGCAGGTGGTGCGGTGCTGCCCGTGGTCGGCGATCAGGGCGAGCGCCCGGCGTTGGCCGGCGGCGAACAGGTCCCGCCCGCACGCGCACCAGGACCGGACCGACGGGGTCACGCCGCGTCCGGGGGCGGTGATGTGGAGCCAGGCGACGGGGCGGCGCCCGTCGTCCCAGCCGAGGTCAGAGCGAAGGACAGAAGGGACGCCTTCGGCGACGACCTTCGGCGCACCACCGCCGTCCGTGGCGCGGGTCGGTTCGGCGGAGCGAGGGCCGGTGGTCACGATGCCCTCACCGCCATGACGGGAAGGCCGCCGCGCGTGACCGCGCGTTCGGCGTACGCCTCCGGGACGCCGACGTCGACGGCCGCGCCGATGACCTGGAGCCCGAGCGTCTCCAGCCCGCACGGCCCCGGGCAGGCGGTGTGCTGGTTGGCGAGAAAGCGGGCAACGCCGTAGGCGGTGCTACCTGCGCCCTGCTCGCGGCAGGCGGCGATCCTGGCGAGCCCCCGGGCCAGGCCGGTCTGTACGAAGGTGTCGGTGTGGCGGCACCCGGTGGCCACCGACCGGTCCCAGGTGGCGCGGCCGGGAGAGGAAGAGTCCACCTCCCCCCGAGGCGGCCGGGTGGACTCTTCCCTCACGACCAGCGCCCGGACGAGGTCCGGCAGAGCCGTAATGGGGCCGATGCCGGGGCCGCGCCACACGGTGTAGGCCATGAGGGACTTGATGTCGATGCCGGGGCGGACCTTGTTGGCGGACTGCATGGCGCCCCGGTAGATCCAGTGCTCGCCCCGGGTGGTCGGGACGACCTTGGTCGCGGGGAGGGCCTGGCGGGCCCACGCGATGGCGTCGGCGTTGTCGAGGTCCACGACGGTGAGGTCGGCGCCGCCGGGGTGGTAGGCGACGCCTCCGGCCTGGTGCCAGGCGCGGGCCCACGCCGGGGAGGTGAGGCCGTCCGGGTCGGTGGTGGCGGCGGCCCAGCCGTGGCAGGGGGCCGGGCACTGGCAGGGCCCGGCGTACTTCATGTGCGGCCGGTCGCCGCACAGGCAGGGACCGGCGGCCTTGCTGCTCGTGCAGGCCGGGCAGTTGCCCACGGGGAGCTTGCTCGCGCGCAGGGGCAGGACGGGCAGGCCGATCCCGGCGAGCCAGAGCGCGGTACGCAGGTGGGCGGGTAAGGCCAGCCGGTTGGGGTCTCGCGGGAAGTCGGTCGGGTGGGTCATGCTGGTCTCTCCAGTTCTTGCGTTCTGGACGAGAGCGGCCCCGGTCATTGGCGTGAGTGGGGGCCGCTCTCGGCATGTTCGGACGGGTGAAACGGAATCCCTGCTGCCGGGCGGGCAGGGAGGCGTAGGCACCCCCTGCCGGGAGGCTTGTGGAGGGGGTTTCGGCGGTCTGACCTGCGGTGCCTCCCTGCCTCCCTGGCAGATCATTTCCGCAGGTCAAGTCCAGGGATGGGGGTCAGGGAGGCGGTTAGGGAGTTCTCCCTGCCTCCCTGACCCGTGCGGGGGTCGGCTCCCTCTACTCGGCGGCGGAAGCGGAACCCGTCTCGGGCCGGTTGGCGAGGAGGCGGGCGACGCGTTCGCGGCCGATGACCATCCGGCCGTCGGACTTGTAGGGAGCGGCGGGGGTGCCGTCGAGGACGCGCTTGAGGTCGAGGAACGACCAGCCGCCGTAGGCCTTCTCGTTCAGCGTGGCGAGGCGCTTGAGGACGTCCTGCGTGAGGACGCGCGGCTCGGTGCCGAGCACGGACAGGATGTCCGCGAGCGGGTCGACGGCCGGCCCGTGGTCGATGCTGCGGGCGGTGGTGACCCCGTCGCGCAGAGCCTTCGCCCGGTCGGCGATCAGGGCGGCCTGTTCGGTGTCGATGTAGTGCGTGCGGACCGTGATGGACGCCTGCCCGGCCGGGATCGCGATGCCATCCGAAGCGACAACCACGGTGCCCTTGTCGAGACCTTGACGGAGCAGGTGCGGGGCGGCCCCGCCGTCGATGGCCTTGTCTCCCAGGGCCATGCGGGCCTGCGACTCGGTGCCGAGGACGAGGGAGATGCGGGTGTGGGCACCTTCGCGGACGAGCTTGGGGAGGTTCTGGTCGGTGGGGTCCTGCGTGCCTTCCCACAGGGTGACGTCGACGGCGCGGCCCTGGTTGTGGATCTTCCGGACGGCCATGAAGTAACGGGAGGTGGCCTTCGACCCGCCGTACGGGCGCTTGTCGGTGCCGATGGCCGGGCACATGAACGCGACCTGCGCTTCGTCCACGATGCCGACGAGCGGCGTGAAGACGGTTCCGGGCGGGGCCTGGATCCGGCGCTCCATCTCCGCCACGAGCCCTTCGAGCATCTCTGTCGCTTCGATGACGTGCTCGTCTGTCGGGCCCTGGATCAGGGTGGTGGCCAGGCCATCGAACATGCCCCAGTCGCCCACGCCCTTGAGGTCAGCGATCCGGAACTCCACCGTGCGGTCCAGCGCGAGCCAGAGTGCCAGGGCGCGAAGGGCTGCGGTCTTGCCCTGGTTGGACAGACCCGTGGCCAGCACCATGCGCTGGTACAGGCTCATGGCCGCAGCGTCGCCGCGCAGGTCCTGACCCCACGGGGCCTTGCCGGTCTTGTAGTTCGCGGTCATCGTCTCGTCGGTGACCAGCGGAGACGGTCCGATCGGCTGGTCAAGGGCGCCGGAGTCGGCGATCCACAGCCGGACCGTGCGGGCGGCGGCCGGCAGGGTGATGAACACCTCGTGCTCGTGCCGGGCGAGGTTCTCGGCGAGCTTGCGACGGCGGCCCTGGACTTCGGCGGTGGAGACGCCGGAGGGGAGGGTGACGTCGACTTCCACGCCGCATCCGGCGATGCGGATCGGGCCGAGCATCGCGGCGCCGGCATCCCCCATGTCCTTGATGGCACCCCTCAGCGGGGCGATACCGAGGTCGCGCAGGGCGGTGACGACGATGGACGGGGTGATGGGTGCTCCGGCGTCGTCGCGGTGCTGGGCGGGGAGCGTCCACTGCGGTGCGGTCTGCTGGCGGCGGCCGACGCCCCACAGGGCCAGTAAAGCCATCCACGGGCCGACCGTGAGCGCGGGCCCCCACACCACGGTGGCCACGACCACGATCGTGCGGATCGTCTCGATCACGGCGCTGATCGGGGCGAACAGCCACGAGATGTCCTTGTTGGCTATGGCCAGCACGATGCCGAGCAGGAGGAGGCCACCGACGGTGAGGCCGGTGCCGACGGCCGCGCTTTTGGCGAGGTCGGGGGCGGAGCGGAGCAGGTCCATGCGGCGGTGGTGGCGGCCGGAGCGGAAGCGCTGCAGCCGGTCCTCCCACTCCTTGGCCTCCTCCCAGTTCCCGGCCGCTTCGGCGGCCCGGATCATCCGCTCGTACCGGGAGGCGGTCCGCCCGTCCCACGTCCGCTTAGCCGTGATCCGGGTGCCGCCGATGACGTACATGCCGTGCCGGGCCACCAGCCGCGCGGCGGTCTTGGTGCGCTCGCTGGTGACGGCCGTACGGACACCGGAGGCGGTGCGCTTCCACACCCGCACCGGCCGGACCGTGCCGGCGGCGGCCGGGGCCGGGGTGGGGATGGGGGAAGCCGCGGTAACCGGGTCGGTCGAGGTCGAGGGGTCTTTGAACAGGGGGACGACGTTGTCGGTCATGCTGGGGACTCCTGGTCCTGCTGAGAGGCGGGATGATGGAGCCCGGGGCGGCCGACGTTCTTTGGCGAGAGGACGGCCGCCCCGGGGCACAGCTACTTGGTCTTGCCGTTCTTGGCGCGGGCCTTGCGTGCGGCCTTCTCGGCCGCTGCCGCGTCTTTCGCTTCGCGCTCTTCGCGGTCGCGGGCGCCGTCGATGATCCGGTCGACCTTGCGCTCCAAGTCGCCGAGGTAGACGCTCTCCCCGGCGATGCCGCGCTTGGCCATCCGGGCGACGTACCAGCCCATCCGGGCGGTCTCACCGGCGGTGAACTTCGGGTCTTTCGCCATCACGGGACTCCATCTCCGGAGACCGGGCTGTCCGGCTCCCCTCACCACCCGCCGCCGGGGCGGGTGGATCGGGCAGCCGTCAGCGTCGGCGGCGGGCCTTGCGCACGTTCTTCACGGCCTGCGTCCCGCTTGGGCTACCGACCGCCTTCACGACGGTGTGGACGCACCAGCCGAGCACCAGCGCGAGGATGGCCAGGAACGCGATGTTCGCGGCGATGGCGGTCAGGGCGGCGATCAGGAGCGGGCCGAAGTACACGCCGGCCGCTACCGCTCCGGCGCCGACTCCGGAGCCGAGCGCGATGCGCTGGACGGTCCGGTCGGGCGGGGCCTGGTGGATGTGCTGGTGGACGACCTGCGGCCCGGCGTACGCGGCGGGCAAGGACGCGGGGTCGGCGTAGACGTGGGTGCCGTCCGGGAGCCGGACGACGCTGGCGTGCGCGGGGAGTTCGGGCAGGTGGTTCACGGTCAGCCCCCTTCGGGGTAGGCGCAGGGAACGCACATGCCGAGCGAGGCCGGTATGACGTACCCGGCATCGTGGCGGCACTGCGGGCAGGTGCGGCGGGCGGTATTGGCCTTCGCCAGCGCGGCGGTCTTGGCCGGGGTCATCGGCCGGACGGGCTTGGCCCGGTCGACCCGGTAAAGTAACGCGGTCAACGGGCTGCGGCGGAAGCGCGGCCGCAGGACTTGCCCGGCGATGTCCTGACCGCCGGGGCGCAGTCCCAGGGCCCGTAACTGGCGGCGGGTGGCGAGACCGTCGGGGGCCAGACGCCACGGGAAGGTGGGGAGGCCGTGGACTCTTCCCGTCGGATCGTGGCAGTCGGCGAACGACACGCTCATCCGGACACCGCCGCGTCCCGCTCACGCTCAGCCTTCAAGGCCTCCCGCACGATCCTGGCCTTGGCCGGGGAGGTGCGCAGGGCCTTGCGGATCCCTTCACCGGTCAGTTTCTCGATCGGCCACGACTCCGTCAGACTCCGCGCCTCGCCGAGCAGCTCTGCATCGGTACGAGTTGGGCGGGTCGATCGGGCGGCCGCCGGGACTCGACCGGTCGCCCGACGAGGACGCGTCGACTCAGCCGCCGCGACGAGCAGGGCGGGAGCCTCTATCGCCCCGATCGGGACGGTGGGGGAAGAGTCCACCTCCCGCTTCGGCTCCGGCAGCTCGACCAGCGGTTCGCCCTGCTCAGGGGTGGACCGATTTACGGTGATCTGTGCAGATTCCTGAGCGGTCGGTTCGATCGGGGGCTTGTGGTGAAGGACTTTGGCGACGAGGTCGGATCCGAAGTAGATCGACCCGACCGGAAGGGACGTCGCCAGCAGGACGAGAGCCCAGTTCGCCGGATCCCAGTCGGCCAGTCGACCCCAGTCGACCGCCTTGCTGTGGAGGGCGGGCACCAGTCCGTGGACGTAGTTCAGGACCAGCGAAGCGAGCGTGTACGCGGCCAGGACCCGCAGGGCGAACCGGCGGGCCTCGTCGGTCAGGACGAGGGCCGCGACGAGGGCGAGGGCCATCAGGCCGTCGACCACGAACGGGTAGAGGGTGGCTGCCGCGTCGTCCGCACCGATCGCCCGGGCCACATCCCGCAGGGCGTTCCAGGAGACGCGAAAGGCCATGGCGACCACGACGACCAGCGCGAGGACGAGTGCGGCCTTCGCCTTGCGGTTCATGCCGCCCCCTCCGGGAGCGGCCGGACCTTGGCCGCGCCCAGAAGGAAGACCCGCGCCGGGTGCGGGTGGTAGTCCGGGCCGATGTGCTCGATCCACTCCCACTCGGCGTTCTCGGCGAGCGTGAACCCGAGCTCCGCCAGCGCCGCCTGGCGCTGGAACGTGTTCGGGATCGCGGTGGACGTCGGCCAGGTGAAGGTGGGCCACTCACTGACCAGGCCGGTCATGGCCACGTAGAGCTGCCAGCACGGGCTTGTCGTCCGCGCCGATGCGGTGGTGCCGCAGCAGCGCAACGACATCTGCGCCCGGAAGATCTGCTTACTCATGCCGCACCGCCCGGCAGGGAGGCGACGGCCTGGTTGGTCAGCGCGCGGCGGGCGGCGAGCACCCTGCGGCGGGCCCGGCGGATCCGGCGCTCGTCCAGCTCGGCCGGCGCCCGGTCCAGTACGGCGATCTCCGCGTCGAGCAGGTCGACCTCCGCCAGGATCAGCGGCAACTCGAACTCGATAGCGTCCAGCTCCGCGTCCGACGGCTCCAGGCCATCGGTCCACGGGGTAACAACCTTGTGAAGTGCAGCGATGGACTTCATGGGTCTTGCTCCTTCGGGAGAGGAACGGGGCCTGAACAGCAGCCCCCGGCGTTCGAGCGCCGGGGGCTGCACTGCGTTGGGGTGAAGCGGGAGAACTCCGGCTTCCCTCGGCTCCGCCCGTACGACGCCAAGGCGCCGGGCGGGCGGAGGAGGCAACCGGCCGCGCAGCATCAGAGCTGCGAGGGCGAGATGACGCGGTCGGCGACGCCGCTCGTGCCGGTCCAGCACGACGGCGCCTAGGTCTTCGTCGGTACACGACAACCTCCGCAGTGGGGCGGACGGTGGTGAGGGTCGGACTGGGCTTCGCACGACACCGCTCGATCCAGGGGCGGTCCGAGTCCCTGGAGGTCATGGCGGCCAAAGGTTGGCCGTGCGGATCTTTAAAGCCGAGGGCGTGTCCCCCTACGGGGTGTGGGGCCCGGTTGTGACGCGGGCCCGTTCTCGGTCGGCTGGTCTCCACTCGCCTCGGCCGGTGCGGTCACGGCCGTTGAGCTGCGGTGGATCACGCTGTGCAGTTGTGGGCATAGCGGTACATCTCACTCATGCACTCCTGCACTCATGTGCAGGAGTTACGAGTAAGAGAATGCCCAACTCATGCACATGAGTCAACCCGCCGCTTCGAATTGCTGCGACGGGTTGCTCAACCGGGCGAACGGATCAGTCCCGGGCGGGGATCCGGTAATCGAGAACGAACTGGTCAGCGGCCATCAAGGTGTCGCAGACCTCAACCACGCGCCCAGCTTCAGAGAACGCGTTGCGGGTCAGGTGGATGATCGGTGAGCCCGGGCTGAGGCTCAGTGCCACGATCTCCTGCTTCTTCGCCAGGCGGACGCGGACTGTCTCGCCGAACTCCTTCAGCGTGTGACCACGCTCCTCCAGGCGTGCGTAGATCCCTCCACCACCCGGGTTCTCCTCGAAGAGCTCTGGGATGTCCTTCGCGATGTCCCACGGGAGGTAGGAGGTCGCTTCCTCCGTGGGGATCCCGTCGCTGAAGTACAGCCGACGACGCGCCAGCACCTTCTCCCCCACCGGCACCGAAAGCCGTTCAGCGATCTCGGCGGGGGCTTCCACCGGTCCTACGTAGAGGACGCGCACGCTCGGCGTACTGCCCGACTGCTCAGCCTCGGCGAGGTAAGCCGCCTTGCCGGCCGTACGATGCGATCGCCGGAACCTGTCAGACGACTTGCGTTGGACCGGTGGGCGGCTCTTCACGAAGGAGCCCTTGCCGTGGTGCGTATCGATCAGACCTGTGGTGCGCAGCTCAGTCATGGCCTTTCGGACCGTGCCCTGCGACACGGAGTACCGGTCCATGAGCTCAGATTCGCTCGGGACCTTCTCTCCAGCGGGAAGCACCTTGGCGCGGATCTGCTGCGCGAGGTCGTCAGCGATCTGTAGGTACCGTGGCTTCCCGGAATCCCTCGAAGACGTAGGGGCCATGTCCTTCTGTTCCTCCTAGACTCCTGTATATGAGCAAACGCTACCCGGAGGGCGCGTCAATGCCGCTTCACTCGGTTTCGGTCGCTGGCGTTGTGGTGCGCGAGGACGGTCGCGTGCTGGCGATTCGCCGCGCCGACAACGGCACGTGGGAACCTCCCGGCGGGGTCCTGGAACTGGATGAACGCCCGGAGGACGGGGCGGTGCGCGAAGTGCTCGAAGAGACCGGCATCACGGTCTCGGTCGAGCGGCTGACAGGCGTGTACAAGAACATGAGCCGTGGCGTTGTTGCCCTGGTGTTCCGGTGCCGTCCGGTCGGCGGGGAGGAGCGCACATCGATGGAGACCACTGCGGTGAAGTGGCTCACCCCGGCTGAGGTGGAGCAGTCGATGGCTGAGGTCTATGCCGTTCGCGTGATGGACGCGCTCGACGCGACGACGCCGTTCGTGCGCGCCCACGACGGGCGTCACCTGCTCGAATCGGCGTAGATCGAGAGCGGTGTCCACGAGTCGCACCCCCCCGGTCGCAGCGCCCTCTGTGGGCCATGCGTGGGCCAGCGGGAGCGCTGAGGGTGTCCCGTTGGGTCTCGTGTGCAGGTCAGAGCCCTAGCGGATGCTGCAAGCGGAGCGCTCTTGAAAACCGTCGTGGCAGCGATGTCACCGTGGGTTCAAATCCCACACCCACCGCCAGGTGAGTGAAGTACAGGTCAGAGGGCGTGATCCCGATCGGGGTCACGCCCTTTGACGTTCGGGTGGCCTCGGGATGGTCCGTCGGTCGCCCGGCGGGGTGGGCGGTTCCTACGTCCCTGGTTGCTGGCGCTGGCGGACGGCTGGCTGCTGACCGGGAAGACGCAGGCCGAACGGCTCCGGACGCTCCCGACCGGAGTCCCCGGGATCGCCCGTCGGGTCGGAGTAGACCCCGGCTCCACCGCGCCCGCGAGTCGGCGGACGGGCCGACGGGCGCCCTGGCCGGAGGGCCTTGAGAGTCCCTTTGGGCCTTTTGGGTGGTGTTTGTCGGAAGATCGGCGCGCGTCGTGGGGGCCGTGCGGTTGCGGCCACATCATGACGAATGTATTCAGATCCGCCCGTCAGAACATCGCGAAATGAGGCACCCGTCATGGCTCACCGCAGCACCGTCACCTCGATCTGGACCGCCGTCCTCGCCGCACTCGTGGCACTCCTCGCCTCCCTCGGCTTCGGCGGGAAGGCGGCCCCGGCGGTCGCCGACGTCTCCGCCCCGGCCGTGCCGGCCCCCACGGCCGCCGCCGCCCGCCGGACGGCCGTCACGGCCCGGCGGACCTGGCGGGCGATGATGCGGGGCGGTTCGCTCCCGCCCACCATCAAGCAGCGGATCCGCGCCGAGGCGCACGGCAAGACCCCGTCCGTCCGCCGCTCCACCACCGCCGATGCCATGGGTGCCGGATCGGGAACGTCCGCCGCAGTCCAGAACCCGGCCGGGTCCCTTGCCGGAGTTCCGGCCGCAGCCGGATCCCGCACCGGCGCCGCCCGGGAAGCGCTCGCGCTCGCCGCGTAGTTCCCCGTGGCCGACACTGGCCGACATTGGCCGGCCGTGAATCCGGTGGCTCGGGCGTACGCGCCGCCACCGAGCAGGAGCGCGAGCGACCGTACGAGTGCGAGCCTGAGAAGGACCGAGTATCAGCAGGTAGCAGGTAGCAGGTAGCAGGTAGCAGGTAGCAGGCCGGCAGGCAGACAGCAGGAGTACGCGCCGAATCCGGCGCGCGAGGACGTACGTGAGCAGGAGCAGCAGCACCGACAGGACCAGCAGAAGCAGGTAGCGGGTCTGGCAACAGGCGCTGGAGCCCGGTCATTCGTGGCCGTGGATCGCGCCGAGGTGCCCCAGGACTGGGGCACGGATGGATCACCCCGGCGGGCGCCGGGGGCGTGCAGGGGGCGCGAAGCTTGGTATCGCAGGGCCGCATGCCCGGGAGACGGTGGGTTCCCGGACGGCGCGGCCCTTTTCGGCATGTCCGGGACACTCCGATCTGGCGGAACGCTTCATCCCCTGTGCGGCAAGGGTTTCACCGGGTTCCAGGACGTTGGCCTGGGGCATCGAGGGCGTGAATGAGGTTTATCCGATGTTGGTCATACTTGCGGGGGAATCGGGGACTCCGGGGTGGTTCGCCGGGGATTCGGTGGGCAACTCTGGTCCCACGACGTCGTCCCACACGAACGACCGGGGCAGCAGGCCAACTGCTTTGGGGCAAGTCCCACTTCGGTTTTCTGGAGGATTCAGACATGGCAAGCATCCGTACCGCCCGCGTCATCGCCACTGCCGCTGCTCTGCCCCTCGCCGTCGCCCTCTTCGGCGGAGTGGCCTCGGCCGACAACGGCTCTTTCGCGAACGACGGATCGAATGCGAGCGTCGCAAGCATCATCGGCAGCGGCGTGGGCGGCAACAACCACGGCAACTCCTCCACCTCGCAGCAGGTGGCCACCGGTTCCGGCGCGTCCAACCAGAACAACACCGCGCAGGTCGACGGCTCGGCCTTCACCGCGATCCATCAGAGCAACTCGAACGTAGCGGTCAACTTCCATCCCTGGTGGTGACCGCGGCCTGAGCCGCTCCGACTGTTGAGGGCGCCCGTGCGACCGGACCGGCTGGGGTCCGGTAGTGCGGGCGCCCTCGCGCGTGGCCGCCCGCCCCCTGCTTCCGACTCCTCGCCGCCCTTCCGACCTTGACACCACGGGTAAATCTGACGGACAGTCAGGTTTACTCGATGATGTGATGCCGGGAGGCCAGCGCCGTGCACCTCGCCCCGACCGAAGGCCAGTTGCGGCTCCGTGCCGAACTGCGGAAGTACTTCAAGGACCTGTTGCCCGACGGGGTGCCCGAAGACCCCGGGCTTCAGCGCGAACTGCTGCGCCGCATCGGCTCCGACGGGCTGCTGGGCCTCGGCTGGCCCGTCGAGTGCGGCGGACAAGGGCGGGGCCCCGAAGAGCAGTTCGTCTTCTTCGACGAGGCCTACCGGGCCGGCGCCCCCGTCTCCATGGTCACGCTCAACACCGTCGGGCCGACCCTGATGAAGTACGGGACGCCGGAGCAGAAGGACTACTTCCTGCCCCGCATCCTCGCGGGGGAGATCGTCTTCGCCATCGGCTACTCGGAGCCGGAGGCGGGCACCGACCTCGCCTCCCTCCGTACGCGTGCCGTCCGCGACGAACGTCCCGACGGCAGGCCTGACGGGGTCGCGGACTGGGTGGTCGACGGGCAGAAGATCTTCACCTCGAACGCCCAGAACGCGGACTGGATCTGGCTGGCCTGCCGCACCGAGCCGCAGGCCCCCAAGCACAAGGGCATATCGATCATCCTGGTGCCCACGCAGGCCCCCGGCTTCGCCTGGACCCCCATCGAGACGGTCGGCGGGCTCACCACCACGGCCACGTACTACGACTCCGTCCGCGTGCCCGGCGGCAACCTCGTCGGGCCCGAGCACGGTGGATGGGGGCTGATCACCAACCAGCTCAACCACGAGCGCGTGGCCCTCGCCGCCATCGGCATGCAGGCGGAGGACTTCTACGCGTCCGCCCTCGCCCACGCCCGCCTCCCCGACCCCGTCACCGGGGAGCGGCCCGCCGATCTGCCGTGGGTGCGGTCCCGGCTCGCCGAGGCGCACGCGCGGCTGGCCGCCGTGCGCCTTCTCAACTGGCGGCTGGTCCAGGACGTCGGCGGCGGCGACCTGGCGCCCGGAGACGCGAGCGGCGTGAAGTTCCTCGGTACCGAGTCCACCGTCGAGGTGTACCGGATGTGCCAGGAGGTGGTGGGCGAGAAGGGGCTGATCCGGGGGCCGGGGAGCGAGTCGTTCCAGGGCGGCGAGCTGGAGCGGATGAACAGGGCCGCGCAGATCAACACCTTCGGCGGCGGGGTCAGCGAGGTCCAGCGGGAGATCGTCGCCATGATGCGGCTCGGCATGAAGGGGAGGAAGCGATGACGGCAGACGCGGCCGGTCGGGCTGTGGCCGGGAGGGCCGGAGCGGCGGAGCCCGGATCCGGAAGGACGGAGGACGCTGCGGCGCCCGGTGCCGCCGGTACGGGTGCCGGTGCAGAGACCGGGGCGACAGAGCGGTTCCACCAATTGCTGGCCGCCTTCGAAGGGCAGCCGGCGGCCACCGCGGGCTGCGGCAAGGACACCGTCAACGCACCGATGATCCGCCACTGGTGCGAGGCGATGGGGGACGCCCATCCGGCGTACCGCGGGCCGGACGCCATCGCCCCGCCGACCATGCTCCAGGCCTGGACGATGGGCGGGCTCTCCGGGCACCCCGACCGTCCCTCCGCCTACGACGAGCTCTTCGCACTGCTGGAAGGAAGCGGTTTCACCTCCGTGGTGGCCACCGACTGCGAGCAGGAGTACCTGCGCCCCCTCCGGCCGGGACAGGAGGTCACCTTCGATGCCGTCATCGAGTCCGTATCGCCCCGCAAGACGACCAAGCTGGGAACCGGGCACTTCGTGACCACGCGCACGGACGTCCGGGCGGACGGCGAGCTCGCCGGGACGCACCGCTTCCGCATCCTGAAGTACGCGCCCGCCCGGGCGGCCACCCGGGCACCCGCACCGGCACCCGCGGCCGTGCGGCCCGCCGAGCCGGTGAAGCCCGCCCCGCGGCGCCCCCGCCCGGTGGTCAACCGCGACAACCAGGGCTTCTGGGACGGGGTACGGGAGCACCGGCTGCTGATCCAGCGCTGCACCGCCTGCGCCACCCTGCGCTTCCCTTGGCTCCCCGGCTGCAACTCCTGCGCCTCGCTCGACTGGGACACCGTCGCGGCCTCCGGCGCGGGCACCGTCTTCAGCCACGTGGTCATGCACCACCCGCCCTTCCCGGCCTTCACCGCACACGAGGATCCCGCGGCCGCGGGCGGACCGTACGCGGTCGCCCTCGTCGAGCTCGCCGAGGGTGTCCGCATGATCACCAACATCACCGGCGTCCCCTACGACAAGGTCCGCATAGGTCTGCCGGTCCGGCTGGAGTTCCTGCGCGTCGACGACGAGTTGGAACTCCCCGTCTTCCGCGGGAGCGAGGGCTGATGGACTTCCACCCCACCGAGGAGCAGGCCGCGGCGGCCGGGCTCGCCGCCCGGATCTTCGGCGACCTCGCCACCCACGAACGTCTCGCGGCCGCCGGCAGCGGCAGCGACGCCGAGCTGTGGAAGGCCCTCACCGCGGCCGGCCTGATCGGGGCAGTCGAGGACGTCGGCCTCCTCGGCCTGGTCCTGCTGCTGGAGGAGCAGGGCCGCACCACCGCGCAGGTTCCGTACGCCGCCACGTGCGCGTACGGCGTGCTCCCGGTCGCCGCGCACGGCACCGCCGGACAGCGGGCCCGCCTGCTGCCCGCCCTGGCCACCGGCGAGGCCGTCGCCACCGGCGCCTTACCGGCCCGCGGCCGGATCACCGCCGACGGCGGTCGCCTCTGCGGCACCGCACCCGCCGTGCCCTGGCTACGCGAGGCCACGCACGTACTGGTCCCGGACGCGGACCGGGACCTGTGGCTCGTACGGACCGACGCACCGGGCGTACGGAGCTCCCCGGTGGAGACCACCGCCCCCTGGTCGGCGGGCCGGCTGACGCTGGCCGGAGCCGAGGCCGAGCGCATCGGCACGGCGGGCGCCTACGAGGAGGTGCTCGCGGCCGCCCGCACCGCCTTCGCCGGACTCCAGGCGGGCGTCTGCGCGGGCTCGCTCGCCCGCGCCGTGGAGTACACCGGGATCCGCGAGCAGTTCGGCAGGCCGCTCTCCACCAACCAGGCGGTCATGCTGCGCGCCGCCGACGCGTACATGGACACCGAGGCGATCAGGGTCACCGCCTACGAGGCGGCGTGGCGCATCGACCAGGGCCTGCCGTCGCGCGAACACGTCCTGACGGCCGCCTGGTGGGCCTCGGAGGCGGGCAAGCGGGTCGTGCACGCCGGCCAGCACCTGCACGGCGGGATGGGCGCCGACCTGGAGCACCCCGTCCACCGGCACTTCCTGTGGGGGCGCCAGCTGGACGCGTACCTGGGCTGTGGCAGCGAACTGCTGGCCGAACTGGGCGCCGTACTGGCGCAGGAGGGCTGAGACATGAGAGTCGGCGCGATACAGGTCGGCGCAGAACTGCCGCCCCTGGTGGTTCCCGTCACGCGGACCCTGATCGTCTCGGGTGCGATCGCCTCCCGCGACTACCAGGACGTGCACCACGACGCGGAACTGGCGCGGGAGAAGGGCTCCCCGGACATCTTCATGAACATCCTCACCACGAACGGACTGGTCGGCCGCTACATCACCGACCACCTCGGCCCGCGGGCCGTCCTGCGCAAGGTGGCCATCCGGCTCGGCGCCCCCAACTACCCGGGCGACACCATGACCCTCACCGGCACCGTCACGGCCCTCGACGGGGACACCGCCGAAATCCGCGTCCTCGGTGCCAACGGCATCGGCCACCACGTCACCGGCACGGTCACCGTGACCCTGACCGGAGGGGGTGCGGCATGAGCGTCCGAAACCGGGACGGGCTCGGCGGCCGCGCCGCCATCGCCGGCATCGGGGCGACGGAGTTCTCCAAGGACTCCGGCCGCAGCGAGCTCACCCTCGCGGTCGAGGCCGTGCACGCGGCCCTCGCCGACGCCGGGCTCTCCCCCGCCGACGTCGACGGCATGGTCACCTTCACCATGGACACCAGCCCCGAGATCACCGTCGCCCAGGCGGCCGGCATCGGGGACCTGTCCTTCTTCTCCCGCATCCACTACGGCGGCGGCGCGGCCTGCGGCACCGTCCAGCAGGCTGCCCTCGCGGTCGCCACGGGGGTCGCGGAGGTCGTGGTCTGCTACCGCGCCTTCAACGAGCGCTCCGGCCGCCGCTTCGGCTCCGGCGTGCAGCAGCGCGAGCCCTCGGCGGAGGGCGCCGCCCTCGGCTGGGCGCTGCCGTGGGGGCTGCTGACCCCCGCCTCCTGGGTGGCCATGACCGCCCAGCGCTACCTGCACGCCTACAACCTCACCCCGGAGGCCTTCGGGCACGTCGCGGTCACCGACCGCCGGCACGCCGCGAACAACCCAGCCGCGTACTTCCACAACAAGCCCATCACCCTCGCCGACCACGCGGCCTCGCGCTGGATCGTGGAACCGCTGCGGCTGCTCGACTGCTGTCAGGAGACGGACGGGGGCCAGGCCCTCGTCGTCACCACTGCCGAACGGGCCCGGGACCTGCAGCAGGCGCCCGCCGTGATCACCGCGGCCGCGCAGGGTGCCGGGCGTCGCCAGGAGGCCATGACCTCGTTCTACCGCGATGACCTCACCGGGCTCCCGGAGATGGACGTCGTGGCGCGCCAGCTGTGGCGCACCAGCGGGCTGCGCCCGGCGGACATCGACGTCGGGATCCTCTACGACCACTTCACCCCCTTCGTGCTCATGCAGCTGGAGGAGTTCGGCTTCTGCAAGCCGGGTGAGGCCGCCGATTTCGTCGCCGCCGACGCGCTGCCGCTCAACACCCACGGCGGTCAGCTGGGAGAGGCGTACCTCCACGGCATGAACGGCATCGCCGAGGCCGTCCGCCAACTGCGGGGCACTTCGGTCAACCAGGTCGAGGGGGCGGAGCACGTGCTGGTCACGGCCGGTACGGGGGTGCCGACCTCCGGGCTGATCCTCGGCGCCGACGGGTGACATCCCGGTCCCAGGGGCCCCGTGGCCTCCACCTTCAGGAGGTGGGGGCCGCTCCGCCCCTACAACCTGAGGTGGACCCCCCTTCGGCACCTGCGGCCGATTGCAGGGGGCGCGCGCGCTCCTAGCGTGGAGACATGACCACGCCAGTGTGCACGCTCGCCTCGAATCCGACGCCGTACCCGTCGTTCTCGGCGTACGTCCGGACCCGCGGTACGGTCCTGATGCGCACTGCGCGCTCCCTCACCGCGAACCCGTGCGACGCCGAGGACCTGCTCCAGACGGCCCTCACGAAGACCTACGTGGCCTGGGACAGGATCGAGGACCACCGCGCACTGGACGGCTACGTCCGGCGGGCCCTGGTCAACACCCGGACCTCCCAGTGGCGCAAGCGCAAGGTCGATGAATTCGCGTGCGACGAGCTGCCCGAGACCGAGGTCGCGCCGACCGCCGACCCCGCGGAGGCGCAGGCACTGCGCGACGCCATGTGGCGCGCGGTGACCCGGCTGCCCGACCGGCAGCGGGCCATGGTCGTCCTGCGCTACTACGAGGACCTGAGCGAGGCGCAGACGGCCGAGCTGCTGGGGGTTTCGGTCGGCACGGTCAAGAGCGCCGTATCGCGTGCGCTCGTCAAGCTCCGCGACGACCCCGAGCTCACCCCGGTGCGCTGACGCAGGGGCTCGGACGGGCCGGTGGTGCTGACCCCTCCCTCGATGTTTCACGTGAAACACGGGAGACCGGACGACACGGCGGCGTGACCCTCACGGACGTTTCACGTGAAACATCGGGGTCGATTTCTACTCTCGGGTAGTGACATGCCGACCGGTACGTGCGCAGAATCGGCAGCATCCGTAGCCGCCGCAGCGCCGCAGCGCTCACTGGGAGGACGCTTTGCTGAGCACCATGCAGGACGTACCGCTCCTCGTCACCCGCATACTCCAGCACGGGATGACGATCCACGGGAAGTCCCAGGTCACGACCTGGACCGGGGAGGCCGAGCCGCACCGCCGCAGCTTCGCCGAGATCGGTGCCCGCGCCACCCGCCTCGCCAATGCCCTGCGCGACGAACTCGGAGTCCGCCAGGACGACCGGGTCGCAACCTTGATGTGGAACAACTCCGAGCACGTCGAGGCCTATTTCGCGATCCCCTCCATGGGCGCGGTCCTGCACACGCTGAACCTCCGGCTCCCTCCCGAGCAGCTCGTGTTCATCGTCAACCACGCCGCCGACCGGGTGGTGCTGGTCAACGGCACGCTGCTGCCCCTCCTCGTCCCGCTGCTGCCGCACCTGCCGACCATCGAGCACGTCGTGGTGTCCGGCATCGGCGACCGCTCCGCACTCGACGGCCTGGACGTGCGCGTCCACGAGTACGAGGACCTCCTCGCGGGCCGCCCGGACACCTACGACTGGCCCGAACTGGACGAGCGCCAGGCAGCCGCCATGTGCTACACCTCCGGCACCACCGGGGACCCCAAGGGCGTCATCTACTCGCACCGCTCGATCTACCTGCACTCCATGCAGGTCAACATGGCCGAGTCGATGGGGCTGAACGACAAGGACACCACCCTGGTCGTCGTCCCGCAGTTCCACGTGAACGCCTGGGGGCTGCCGCACGCCACCTTCATGACCGGCATCAACATGCTGATGCCGGACCGCTTCCTGCAGCCCGCGCCCCTGGCCGAGATGATCGAGCGGGAGAAGCCCACGCACGCCGCGGCCGTCCCCACCATCTGGCAGGGACTACTGGCCGAGGTCACGGCCAACCCGCGCGACCTGACCTCGATGAAGCAGGTCACGATCGGCGGCGCGGCGTGTCCGCCCTCCCTGATGGAGGCCTACGACAAGCTCGGGGTCCGCCTCTGCCACGCCTGGGGCATGACCGAGACGTCCCCGCTGGGCACCATGGCCCACCCGCCGGCCGGCCTGAGCGCCGAGGAGGAGTGGCCCTACCGGATCACCCAGGGCCGTTTCCCGGCAGGCGTCGAGGCCCGTCTGGTCGGCCCCGGCGGCGACCGGCTGCCCTGGGACGGCGAGGCCGCGGGCGAGCTGGAGGTGCGCGGTGCCTGGATCGCGGGCGCATACTACGGCGGCGCCACCGGGGAACCGGTCCGCCCCGAGGACAAGTTCAGCGCCGACGGTTGGCTCAAGACCGGCGACGTCGGCGTGATCAGCCCGGACGGCTTCCTCACCCTCACCGACCGGGCCAAGGACGTCATCAAGTCCGGCGGCGAGTGGATCTCCAGTGTGGAGCTGGAGAACGCGCTGATGGCCCACCCCGAAGTCGCCGAGGCGGCCGTCGTCGCCGTCCCCGACGACAAGTGGGGCGAGCGTCCGCTGGCCACCGTCGTCCTCAAGGAGGGCGCGACCGCGGACTACGCGGACCTGCGCGCGTTCCTCGCCCAGACGATCGCCAAGTGGCAGCTGCCGGAGCGCTGGACGGTCATCGCGGCCGTGCCGAAGACCAGCGTCGGCAAGTTCGACAAGAAGGTGATCCGCAAGCAGTACGCCGACGGCGAGCTGGACGTGACCAAGCTGGACTGAGGGCCGACGGCCCCGTCCGGGATCCCGGGACCCGGGCCGGGCCTACTCAGCCCCTGGTGAGCCACGGCCGCAGCAGCCTGCTGACGGCAGGCATGGCGGCGTAGGTCATCAGGGTGCTGAAGACGACGGCGAACGCGGCCGTCCGCAGGACGAAGTGCAGGTCCACCAGGTACGGCCCGAGCACCGCGTTGCCGACCAGCGAGATCGGGAAGATGGCCAGCCCCGAGCTGACCGCCATCTTCCACCGCGGCGGCGCGGGCCGGGTCGTACCCGGCTTGGCGAACCAGGTCTCCATGCCGTGCAGTTCGCGCCGGGCTATCTCCGTGTGGTGGTGGCCCAGACAGTTCGAGAACCACTCGGCCCGTTCGGCGGAGTCCTGCCAGCGCTGGAACGCCGCCTGGTTGCGGAAGCGGTGGACCAGGAACCACGGCCCGCCCTCCGCGGCGGGGCGGAACAGCCCGTATCCGAGATGGTCGGGGAAGCCGGCGGCCGTCTCCAGGATGCCGTGGGCCCAGGCCTCGAACGTCTCCTCGTGCCCCGGATCCACCTGTCGCGCGATCAGCAGGTTCACCTCCCCGCTGTCGGCGGGGACGGTCTGCTCGCTCGTGTTGATGATGGCCATCGGGCCAGGATGACTAGTTGGTTCCGATCTTGGCCAGCAGGTCCACGATGCGGCCCTGCACATCGTCGGTCGTCGCCCGCTCGGCCAGGAAGAGCACGCTCTCCCCCGAGGCCAGCCGCGGCAGTTCGGACGCGTCGATGCCGGTGGCCGTGTAGACGACCAGCGGGGTGCGGTTCAGCTGCCCGTTGGCGCGCAGCCAGTCCACGATGCCGGCCCGCCTGCGGCGCACCTGCATCAGGTCCATCACCACCAGGTTGGGCCGCATCCGCGTGGCCAGCTCCACGGCGTCCGTGTCGGCGCCCGCCCGGGCGACCTGCAGGCCGCGCCGTTCCAGGGCCGTGGTCAGGGCGGCCGCGATCTCGTCGTGCTCCTCGATCAGCAGCACCCGCGAGGGGTGCTGCTCGCTGTCGCGCGGGGCGAGCGCCTTGAGCAGCACCGCAGGGTCGGCGCCGTATGCGGCCTCCCGCGTGGCGTGCCCCAGACCGGCCGTGACCAGGACGGGCACCTCGGCGGCCACCGCGGCCTGGCGCAGCGACTGGAGGGCGGTCCGGGTGATCGGCCCGGTCAGCGGGTCCACGAACAGGGCGGCGGGGAACGCGGCGATCTGCGCGTCCACCTCCTCGCGGGAGTGCACGATCACCGGGCGGTAGCCGCGGTCGCTGAGGGCCTGCTGGGTCTGCACGTCGGGTGCGGGCCACACCAGGAGGCGGCGGGGGTTGTCCAGCGGCTCCGGCGGAAGCTCGTCGTCCACGGGCCGCGGCACGGGCCGGTTGACCACCTCCACCGCGCCGCCCGGGCCGTCCAGCGGCTCGGGGCCCTCGTCGGAACCCGCCTCGGGGGCTCCTATGGCGAACGCCCGGCCCTGGGGCGCCGGCTCGGCAAGGCGCCGCCGCCGCCCGGAGCCCGTTCCGTTCGGGTCCACGGAGATCCCCTGGCCCAGCGTGCCGAGGGCGCGCACGCTGATCGGCTGCGCGGCCTGGCCCTCGGCGGGGGCGTCCTGCGACTGCCGGGCCCCGGGGACCGCGGCCTGGCCGGAGGCCCCGCCGTCCTCGGGAGCCGTCCGCGCCGCCGGCACCGGCCAGGACGAGGCGGTCTGGAGCGCACGCCGCCGCCCGGTCGGCTGTACGGGTTCCTCCGCGCCCTCGGCGGCCTGCGGGACGGGAGCTTCGGACTCGGCCACGGGGGCGCCGAGCACCCGGCGCCCGCGCCGCGCGCCCGGGCCGTCGGAGGCCGCCTCGGCGGCGGCCGAAGCGGCCGGTGGGGAACCGGGTCCGGCCGCGGCCGGGTTCTGCGGAGCGGGGGGAGCCGGGGTCGGCCCCGCGGGCAGCGCGAAGCCGCCCTCGGGGGCGATCGGCCGTACGGGGGCCTGCCCCGGAGCGGGAGCCGGACGGAGCCCGGTCGCCGGCACGGGGCCGCCGTTCTGCGCCGGACCGGCCGCGCCCAGCGCACGGCGCCGCCCCGCGGGGTGCTCGGTCACCGGAACGGGGGGAACCTGGGGCGCCGACGGCAACACGGGTACCGGCGGCACGGGCGCCATCGCGGGCGCGGGGGGCAGCGCGGGCATGGCGTTGCCCTGCGGGGGGACGGGCCGGCCGGGGCCGCCCTGCCCGCCTTCGCCACTGCCGTCGCCGTCGCGCCCGCGGCGCCGCCCGGTGCCGAGCCCCGCCGGGTTCACCGGGGACTGCGCGAGCTCCGGACCGCCGCCGTCGGTCTCGTCCGCCCGGCGCCTCCCTGAGGCGAGCGCCAGGGCGCCGCCGCCCTCGGCGGGCTTCGAGGCACCGGGGGCGCCGGCCGGGTCGTCGAGGAACGCGTCGACTCCGCGCCGGGCCCGCCGTCCGCCGGGACCGGTGGCGGTCGCGGTGGGCCCGGTCGGCGCGCTCTCCTTGGCCGGGGGCTCCTCCTCCGGCTCCGGGAGGGTCACCGTCCCGGCTCCCGCGCCGAGCGGCAGCTCCAGCACGTAGGCCCCGCCGGGCGCGCCCGGCACCTCCACCGTCTGCAGCACACCGCCGTGCGCGGCCACGATGCCCCGCACGATCGGCTCGTGCACCGGGCTCCCGCCCTCGTACGGCCCGCGCACCTCGATCCGTACGACGTCTCCGCGCTGCGCGGCGGCCACCACGATCGTCGAGTCGCCGTACCCGCTGCCCTGGGCGGTCTTGCCGGTGGCGTCCACCCCGGCGACATCCGCGACCAGGTGGGCGAGGGCGGTCGCGATGCGGTCGCCGTCCACCTCGGCCTCGATGGTCGGCGCGTGGACGGCGAACTGGGCGCGCCCCGGCCCGATCAGCTCGACCGCGCCGTCGACCCCGGCCGTGACCACGCCGTTGATCAGGACCTTCTTCTTCTGGAGCCGGTCGCCGCCGGAGTCCAGGCGCTGGAAGCCGAGCACGTTGTCCACGAGCGTGGTCATCCGCGAGTACCCGGCGGCCAGATGGTGCAGCAGCTGGTTGGCCTCGGGCCACAGCTGTCCCGCGTCGTCGGCGGCCAGCGTCGCCAGCTCCCCGCGCAGCTCGTCCAACGGGCCGCGCAGCGACTCGCCGAGTACGGCCAGCAGCTGGGCGTGGCGCGCGGCCAGGGCGTCGTAGGGCCGGCGGTCGGTGAAGGTCATGACGGCGCCGACGAGCTGCTCCCCGTCCCGTACGGGAGAGGTGGTCAGGTCCACGGCGACGGGCTGCCCGGCCTTGTTCCACAGCACCTGCCCGCGCACCCGGTGCTTGCGTCCGCTGCGCAGGGTGTCGGCGAGGGGGGACTCCTCGAAGGGGAACGGCGAGCCGTCGGCGCGCGAGTGCTGGACCAGGCCGTGCAGTTCGCGGTTGCCCAGGTCGGTGGCGCGGTAGCCGAGGATCTGCGCGGCGGCGGGGTTGACCAGCACCACCCGGCCGTCGGTGTCCGTGCCCACGACGCCCTCGGCGGCGGCCCGCAGGATCATCTCGGTCTGCCGCTGGGAGCGGGCCAGCTCGGCCTCGGTGTCCACCGTCTGAGAGAGGTCCCGTACGACGAGCATCAGCAGCTCGTCGCCGGTGTACGAGGGTTGCGGCTCGCGGTAGGCGTCCCGGCCGTCGAGGTGGGCGCTGGTGACCTCGACGGGGAACTCGCTGCCGTCGGTACGGCGCGCGGTCATCCGGGTGGGCTTGGTGCGCCCGCCCTCGTCCTCGCCGGGCCGGCGCATGGAGCCGGGGATCAGCTTGGAGTCGAATTCGGGCAGCAGGTCGAGCAGGCCGCGGCCGACCAGCCCGGTACCCGGACTCTCCATCACCTCGAGGGCGATCGAATTGGCGTTGACGACCGTGCCGTTGGCGTTGACGAGCAACAGCGCGTCCGGAAGAGCGTCGAGTATTGCTGCGAGGCGAGCAGCGCCTCGGGATGGCCTGCTGCTCACGACGAGCTTCCTCCCTGACCACAACTACCGGCAAGTCACGGGAGGAGTCTAAGGCCACAGCCCCGCGGCGGGGTGGCCGAAGTGCGGTGTATAGCGCCCATTCCGCGCATCCTCCCAGGTCAGGAACGCCCACTCGGAAGCAGAGGTTCCAACTCGTCCCACCGGCTGATTTCGCATCCGTCGGTCCGGCGGAAGGTCGCGTCGACCTTCTGCCCCCGCCAGGTACCGGTGATGCGGGCGGTGGCCGGGCCCCCGTGCTGCATGGTGCAGATCTGCCGCTTGGAGACGGGGGCGAACGGGTCCCTGCCCTCCGCGGCGAGCTGGTCCAGTCGCGCGCATGCCTGTTCCCTCTGGGGGTGGTCGCCGCCGGCGGGATCGCATTCGAGTCGGTACTCGCGGTCCAACTGGCGGTTTCCGGTGTCGGCCATGGTGATGGAGAGGCGGTCGGGGGCCTTCATCAGCAGCCCGCCCAGGGGCAGCGGCGGTAGTGGCCCGGCCACGGCGGTGGCCAGGGCGGAGGTGACGGCGAAGGCGGCGAGACGCATCATGGGGGCACTCCAGGTCGTCCGTACGTCGTACGGCTGACCAACGACGGGGGCGCGCGGACGTTGCGTGCGGCAGGGCTTTAAGGCTTTGCCCTCCGGCCGTGCGTCCTAGTACCGTGGGAGCGGATTGGTGACCGGCCCTGCGCCTGTGTCATCATCTGCACGCACCTTCGTACGCGGGGGTGTGCTGGAGGCGTCGCCTAGTCCGGTCTATGGCGCCGCACTGCTAATGCGGTTTGGGGCTTACCCCCCATCGAGGGTTCAAATCCCTCCGCCTCCGCACCTGACGAAGCCCCGGTCCCTGTGGACCGGGGCTTCGGTGTTTCCCGGCGCGGCCGCCGCCCGATCCGATCTGTGTGCGACCCGTCCGCACTCCTCCGGATGATCTTCTTCAGGGGTGTTTCCGCAGATCAAGCATGGTTTGCCTAATGGATTTCGCGTCCCGGCGAGGTCCATGTATTGTTGTTCTCGCAAGGCCAACGGGGCGCAAAACCCCAGCAAGCCAAGCACTCGTAGCTTAACGGATAGAGCATCTGACTACGGATCAGAAGGTTGCAGGTTCGAATCCTGCCGAGTGCACAGCCTGAGAGGCCCCCCGGTTCGCCGGGGGGCCTCTTGCGTTGCCCGGGCGGGGGCTCGTCGGGTCCGTCTCCTCCTTGATGGGGAGGGGGCACCCCGGAGGGAGTGGGGGGCGGGATGGCTCTGGCGGGGGATGCGGGTTACCCCGCGGCCTCGGTACGGTTTTGAAGATCCTTCGAAGAAGATCGTTCGAAATCGGAACAAGGGGGCACCCCATGGGACTGTTCGGGAACGCGCACACCGTCGACCCCGTGTCCGCGCAGCGGGACTACGCGCGGCTGCTGGGACAGGGGGAACAGGTCCACGCGGCGTACCTGCTGATCCGGGACACGATCCTGTTCACCGACCGGCGGCTGGTGCTCATCGACAAGCAGGGGCTCACGGGGAAGAAGGTGGAGTACCACTCCGTCCCCTACCGGAGCATCACCCACTTCTCTGTGGAGACCGCCGGCCACTTCGATCTCGACGCCGAGCTCAAGATCTGGATATCCGGGACCCCGGCGCCGATCGAGAAGACCTTCACCAAGGGGGTCGACATCTACGAGGTGCAGGCGATCCTGACGCAGTTCGTCGCCCGGTAGCCGTGTCCGCCCTTGGGGATGCCTCGCGTCACAGGACGCGGGGGAGCCCCGTCACGGACATCACCAGGGAGTAGAGGGAGGTGGTGGCGGTGATGAAGAGACGGTTGTTCCGGGGGCCGCCGAAGGCGATGTTCGAGACGGGCTCGGGGACGCGGACGCGGCCGATCAGGGTGCCGTCCGGGGCGTAGCAGTGGACGCCGGACTCCATCGCGGCCGCCCACAACCTGCCCTCGTCGTCGAAGCGGATGTTGTCGGCCGAGGGGCAGTCGGTGAACACGCGGTCGCCGGTGAGGGCGCCGCCGTCGGTGACCTTGAAGGCGCGGATGTGGCCCGCCCGGGTGTCCGCGGCGTACAGCTCGGCCTCGTCGGGGGAGAAGACCAGTCCGTTCGGACCCAGGAAGCCGTCCGCGACCACGCGGACCGCGCCGGTGGCCGGATCGGCGCGGTAGAGGTTGCAGGCGCCGATCTCGCCGGGGGCGCGCCGGCCCTCGTAGTCGCTGGTGATGCCGAAGTCCGGGTCCGAGAACCAGACGGAGCCGTCCGAGCGGACCACCGCGTCGTTCGGGCTGTTGAGCCGCTTGCCGTCGAAGCGGTCGGCGATGACGGTGAGGCTGCCGTCCGGTTCGGTGCGGGTGACGCGGCGGTTGCCCTGTTCGCAGGTGATCAGGCGGCCCTCGCGGTCCAGGGTGTTGCCGTTGGCGTGGCCGGCCGGGGAGCGGAAGACGGAGACCGCGCCGGTCGCCTCGTCCCACCGCAGGATCCGGTCGTTGGGGATGTCGCTCCACACCAACTGGCGCCAGGCGGGCAGATAGAGCGGGCCTTCCGCCCAGCGGCAGTCGTCGTGGAGCCGTTCCAGGCGCAGGTCGCCGTTGGCACAGCGGCCGGTCCGGAAGCGATCGTCCAGAATCTCGTACAAGGCGAGGTCGGCTATGGCAGACACAGTTCCCCCTGAGGTCAGAATGCCGAATGAAATTCGGCCTGAGGGTGAGATTGCAGGATCAGGTACTGTCTTCGCAAGGGCCGACGGGCCCATGGGAGGAAGATCGCGTGGACGACATCGACCGGGCGCTCGTCCAGCGCCTCCAGCAGGACGCGGGCCAGTCGTACGCCGCCCTCGGCACGGCCGTCGGGCTGTCGGCCGGGGCCACCCACGAGCGCGTACGGAAACTGCGCGAGCGCGGGGTGATCCGCCGCACCACCGTCGACGTCGACCCGACCGCCGTGGGCAGCGGGGTGCTGGCCTACGTGATGGTCGACTCCAACGCGTGGATGGGCGAGTCCGGCGATGCCTTCGCCGCGATCCCCGAGATCCAGGAGGCGCACATCATTGCGGGCAGCGCCTCGGTCATGGTCAAGGTGCGCACCGCCACGACCGGGCAGTTGCAGGACGTGCTGCGCCGCCTCTACGCCATCGACGGTGTCATCGGGACGCACGCCACCGTCGTGCTGGACACCTTCTTCGAGCGGCCCCTTCCGCTGTGACCTGGCGGTGTTCCGGCGTCCGGTGGAGCGGCGGCCTGCCCGCCGTCGGCTGGTACGCGCAGGGGCGCGGGACGCGGGAGAGCGTGCTCGCGTACGGGCAGCGGCTGGCCTTCGTCGCGCGCGGGGAGCGGCGCTGCCCGGGCGTGTGGCGGGCCGGGAAGCGGACGCCCTGCCCCACGGGCGCCGCCGTGCCCGGCCGGACGGGGAACGCCCAGTGCCCCGAGTGTGCGCGCCTGGACCGGTCCTTCTCGGTGGCGGCCGACACCAACGCCGCCGATCCGCGGACCTACCGGGTCTACCTGGCCTGGTTCGGGCCCGGTCTGGTCAAGGTCGGCATCACCGCCGAGGAGCGCGGTTCCGTCCGGCTGCTGGAGCAGGGCGCGGTGGCCTGGGCCTGGCTGGGGCGCGGGCCGCTGATGGCGGCCCGGCGTACCGAGGAGCTGCTGCGGGCCGCGCTCGGGGTGCCGGACCGGATCGCGTACGCCCGTAAACGCGCCGTACGGGCAGGGCTGCCGCCCGTGCCCGAACGGGCCCTGGAGGTCGCCGAGCTGCACGCGCGCGCCGCAGCCCTGCCGGGATGGCCGGACTCGCTGGAGCGGGTGGAGTGCGAAGTCGTCGACCACGCCGTGGCGTTCGGCTTGGCGGGGCTGCCCGCCCCCACCCGGGTCGTCACCGAGATGGTGGCCGGCGGGGCCGTGACGGGGGTGCTGGCGGCCGCGGCCGGACCCGATCTACACCTCGCGGACGGGCTCGTCGTGGACGGCCGGCTGCTGGCCGGCTGGGAGCTGGCCGTCCCCGAAGGCGAGGCGTGGACGGCGGCGCCCTCGGCGGAGGTCTCCGTCGCCGTCCGTCCCCCGGCCGAGCAGGACGGGCTGTTCTGAGGACGCCGCGCGGGTCCCGGCCCGGGGTGGCGACGTCGGCGGCCATGGTCAAAACTTGGATCCCTTTGGCCTTCAGGGGCTGATTCCGGTGGACATGCGGGAGGGCGCCGCCGAGGGTGGTGCCCATGACTCTTCAGCCCCTTCGGCCCCTTCCGGCCTTCGAACCGCCTTACCTGATGGCGGTGTTCAGCAGCGTCCGCGGCGCCGACGAGAGCGGTTACGCCGAGACCCTCGACCGGATGAACGAGATCGTCGCCGCGAACCCGGGCTTCCTCGGGCAGGAGTCCGCGGGCACCCCCGGCGGGCTCGGCATCACCGTCGCCTACTTCCGCGACCACGCGTCCCTCGCACGGTGGCGGCAGGACGCGGAACACCAGGCGGCCATGGAGCAGGGGCGCGCCCACTGGTACGAGAGCTACACCCTGCACGTCGCGACCGTCGAGCGGAGCCACGGCTTTGTCCACCACGGCTGAGGCGGTCCGGGCCTTCCGCACCCGGCTCGGGCTGCCCGGGCTGGTCGACGTCCACACGCACTTCATGCCCGAGCGGGTGCTGGAGAAGGTGTGGGACTACTTCGACGCGGTCGGCCCGCTGACCGGCGTCGAGTGGCCCATCACCTACCGGTACGAAGAGGAGCAGCGGGTCGCGCTGCTGCGGGAGTTCGGCGTACGGGCCTTCACCGCTATGCTCTACCCGCACAAGCCGGAGATGGCCGCCTGGCTCAACGCCTGGTCCGCCGACTTCGCCGCCCGGACGCCCGACTGCCTGCACACCGCGACCTTCTTCCCGGAGGACGGCGCCGCCGGGTACGTCCGCCGGGCCCTTGAAGCGGGGGCGCGCGTCTTTAAGGCACACCTCCAGGTCGGCGGCTACGACCCGAACGACGACCGGCTCGACCCCGTCTGGGGCCTCCTCGCCGAGGCCGGCACGCCGATCGTGATCCACTGCGGCTCCGGGCCCGTCCCCGGGAAGCACACCGGGCCCGAGCCGGTCGCCCGGCTGCTGGCCCGCCACCCGCGACTGCCCCTGGTCATCGCCCACATGGGCATGCCCGAGTACGCCGAATTCCTCGACCTCGCCGACCGCCACCCCGAGGTCCGCCTGGACACCACGATGGCCTTCACCGACTTCTCCGAGCAGTTCAGCGCCTTCCCGCGCGCGGAGCTGGGGCGGCTCGCCGACCTCGGCGACCGCATCCTGCTCGGCACCGACTTCCCGAACATCCCGTACCCGTACGACGGACAGCTCCTCGCCCTCGAACGACTCGGGCTGGGGGACGCGTGGCTGCGCGCGGTCTGCCACGACAACGGGGCCCGGCTGTTCCGTCTTCCCGGCTGACCCGTCGACCGTCCGTTCCCGCGCCTCCCGGGGCGGATCCGGGCCCGTCCGTCCGCGCTTCCGGCAGGTGCGGTCGTTTCTCAGGAAATTCACAGGTACGCGCAAGAACGCTCTCAGAGGCGCCGTACAGCGTGGTCGCATGACTGCGACGACCACCTCACACGCGTCCCCGTCCACCAGCAATCCCACGGCCCTGGTGCGGCCCGACGGCGGGCCCTGCCGGGTGCTCGTCGTCGACGACGAGGCCTCGCTCTCCGAGCTGCTGTCCATGGCGCTGCGCTACGAGGGCTGCGAGGTCCGCAGCGCCGGGGACGGGGCGGCGGCGGTGCGTGCGGCGCGGGAGTTCCGGCCGGACGTGGTGGTCCTCGACGTCATGCTCCCCGACATGGACGGGCTCGCCGTCCTCGGACGGCTGCGTCGCGAGATCCCGCAGGTCCCGGTGCTGTTCCTGACGGCGAAGGACTCCGTCGAGGACCGGATCGCGGGCCTCACCGCGGGCGGGGACGACTACGTCACCAAGCCGTTCAGCCTGGAGGAGGTCGTGGCGCGGCTGCGCGGCCTGGTCCGGCGTTCGGGTGCGGCGCAGGCCGCCCGCGGCGGGTCCGTCCTGGCCGTCGGCGACCTGACCCTCGACGAGGACAGCCACGAGGTGGTCCGCGGCGGCCTGGAGATCCACCTGACCGCGACCGAGTTCGAGCTGCTGCGCTACCTGATGCGCAACCCGCGCCGGGTGCTGAGCAAGGCGCAGATCCTGGACCGGGTGTGGTCGTACGACTTCGGCGGCCAGGCCAACGTGGTCGAGCTGTACATCTCCTACCTCCGCCGGAAGCTGGAGAGCGGCCCCGGGCTGGCGCCGATGATCCACACCCGGCGCGGCGCCGGCTACCTGATCAAGCCGGCCGAGTAGTGGCCCTGCGCGCGTCCCGGCCGGGACGTCCGCCGCGTCCCGGCCGGCCGCCGGAGCCCGGGCGGCCCCCGCGGTCGAAGCGTGCGCCGTGGTGGCGCAGTCCGGCCCGGTCGCGCAGGCGGCCCTGGTCGCTGAGGACCCGGCTCGTCGTCTCGGCGGTGCTGCTGATCGCCGTGGTCGGCGCCTCCATCGGCACCGTCACCACCCTCGCCCTGCGCTCCTACCTGGTCGACCAGCTCGACAAGCAGCTGCGGATCTCCGTCGACATGGGCACCCGCGGCCCCGGCAGCGGAAAGGCCGCCCGGGAAGGGGGCCTGGGCTCCGTCCTCGGCCCCGGCACCCCCCTGGGCGCCACCGGGGTCCGGCTCGACTCCGACGGCACGGTGGCCGGAACGGCGCGCAGCGTCCGCGTCGAGGACCCCGAGCTCGGAAACCGCGAGCTCCTCACCCCCGCCCAGACCGCCGCCCTCCAGGCGGTCGCCCTCACCGCCGAACCGGGCCGCGCCGAGCCGGTGGACCTGCACCTGCCGGGGCTCGGTGCGTACCGCGTGCTGTCCGCCCCCGACGGGAGCCTGGTCCTGGGCTTCCCCCTGCACGAGCTCGACTCCACCGTGGAGACCCTGATCGGGGTCGAGGTCTGCGTCACCCTGGCCGGGCTGATCGCCGCCTCCCTCGCCGGTCAGGCCCTGGTCGGGGTCGCCCTGCGCCCGCTGCGACGGGTCGCCGCCACCGCCACCCGGGTCTCCGAACTGCCGCTCCACAGCGGCGAACCCGCGCTCGACGAACGGGTGCCGGACGCCGAGGCCGACCCCCGTACGGAGGTCGGCCAGGTCGGTGCGGCCCTCAACCGGATGCTGGGCCACGTCTCCTCCGCCCTCACCGCCCGCCAGCAGAGCGAGACCCGGGTCCGCCAGTTCGTCGCCGACGCCAGCCACGAGCTGCGCACCCCGCTCGCGTCGATCCGCGGTTACGCGGAGCTGACCCGACGGGGACGGGAGGAGCCCGGCCCCGACACCCGGCACGCCCTCGGCCGCATCGAGTCCGAGGCCACCCGGATGACCGGCCTGGTCGAGGACCTGCTGCTGCTGGCCCGGCTCGACGCCGGCCGCCCGCTCGCCACCGGCGACACCGAGACGGACATGGCCCCCCTCGTCATCGACGCGGTCAGCGACGCGCGGGCCGCCGGGCCCGGACACCACTGGCGCCTGCACCTGCCGGAGGAGCCCGCGACGATCCTCGCCGACCCTGCCCGGATCCAGCAGGTCTTGGTCAACCTGCTGGCCAACGCCCGCACCCACACCCCGCCCGGCACCACCGTCACGGCGCGTGTTTCACGTGAAACATCCGCCGTCCGGCTCCGGATCGAGGACGACGGGCCCGGGATCGCACCCGACCTGCTCCCCCACGTCTTCGAGCGCTTCGCCCGGGGCGACGCCTCCCGCTCCCGGGGTGCGGGATCCACCGGGCTCGGCCTCGCCATCGTCCAAGCCGTGGTGACGGCCCACGGCGGACAGGTCGACGTGCGGAGCGAGCCCGGACGGACCTGTTTCGAGGTCCTGCTGCCCCCGGCTCCGACGGGTACGGCCGGGGACTCACAGACGGGGCACAGGCTCACCACACAGCGGTGACAGGGCGCTCCACGAGGCTCGTCGCATGTCAACCGACGCCTCTCCCGGGGCCCTTCCGGCACGGGCCCACCTCGCGCCCCTGCCCGGCGAGCCCGTCCTCGACGTGGTGATACCGGTCTTCAACGAGGAGAAGGACCTCGACCGGTGCGTGCGCCGACTGCACGACCACCTCACCCGCACCTTCCCGTACCCGTTCCGGATCACGGTCGCCGACAACGCCAGCACCGACCGGACCCCCGAGGTCGCGGCCGGGCTCGTCACCGCCCTGGACGGCGTGCGCAGCACCCGGCTGGAGGAGAAGGGCCGGGGCAGGGCCCTGCGCACGGTCTGGACCGGCTCGGACGCGCCGATCCTCGCGTACATGGACGTGGACCTCTCCACCGACCTGAACGCCCTGCTGCCGCTGGTGGCCCCGCTGATCTCCGGCCACTCCGACCTCGCCATCGGCACCCGCCTCGCCCGCTCCTCGCGGGTGGTGCGCGGGGCGAAGCGGGAGTTCGTCTCCCGCGCCTACAACCTCCTCCTGCGCTCCTCCCTCGCCGCCGGGTTCAGTGACGCCCAGTGCGGGTTCAAGGCCATCCGCCGCGACGTCGCCGAGCGGCTGCTGCCGCTGGTGGAGGACTCGGGCTGGTTCTTCGACACCGAACTGCTCGTGCTCGCCGAACGGGCCGGACTGCGCATCCACGAGGTGCCGGTGGACTGGGTCGACGACCCCGACTCCACCGTCCACATCGCCCGGACCGCCGCCGAGGACCTCAAGGGCGTCTGGCGGGTGGGCCGCGCGCTCGCCGTCGGGGCCCCGCCGCTGGACCGCCTCGCCCGCCCCTTCGGGGACGATCCGCGCGACCGGGGCGCCCTGCCCGGCGTGGACGGTGGGCTGGCCCGCCAGCTCCTCGGCTTCTGCGCCGTCGGCGCGCTGTCCACTCTGCTCTACCTGGTCCTCTACTCCGCCATCCGCACCGGCACCGGCCCGCAGACCGCCAACGGCGCCGCCCTGCTGCTCTCCGCCGTCGCCAACACCGCCGCGAACCGCCGGCTCACCTTCGGGATCCGCGGCCGGGACCGGGCCGTGCGCCACCAGGCCCAGGGGCTGGTGGTGTTCGCGATCGGGCTGGCCCTGACCAGCGGCTCCCTCGCCGCCCTGG
Source organism: Streptomyces sp. NPDC058619 (assembly GCF_042717785.1). Lineage (NCBI taxonomy): Bacteria > Bacillati > Actinomycetota > Actinomycetes > Kitasatosporales > Streptomycetaceae > Streptomyces > Streptomyces sp. NPDC058619. Next base: position 82,942 of record NZ_JBHXQN010000015.1, on the reverse strand, counting down.
CGGCGGCCACCGACCGGCCGGCGCACGGCACGGAGCTGGCCGTCCTGATCACCGCCAACCTCGCCGCCACCGTGCTGCGGTTCCTGCTCTTCCGCGCCTGGGTCTTCCCCGAGCGGCGCGGCTCCGCGATCCCTACGCCCAAGGACAGCCGATGACCACGGCCGCATTTCCACTCCTCCCACCCGACGCGCCCGGTGAGCCCGCCGCGCCCGCCGCGATACGGGCCCGAACCGACCGGCCCCGCTGGGAGCGCCCCGCGTTCGCCGGGCTGCTGATCGCGACCGCCGTCCTGCTGCTGTGGGACCTGGGTTCCTCCGGGTACGCCAACTCCTTCTACTCCGCCGCCGTCCAGGCGGGCAGCGAGAACTGGAAGGCCTTCTTCTTCGGCTCCTCCGACGCCGGGAACTCCATCACCGTCGACAAGCCCCCGGCCGCCCTGTGGCCGATGATGCTGTCGGTCCGGCTGTTCGGGCTCGGCGCGTGGCAGATCCTCGTCCCGCAGGCCCTGATGGGCGTCGGGACGACGGCGGTCCTGTACGCGGCCGTCCGCCGTTCGTTCGGACCGGGGGCGGCGCTGCTGAGCGGCGCGGCCTTCGCGCTGACCCCCGTCGCGGCGCTGATGTTCCGCTTCAACAACCCCGACGCGCTGCTGACCCTGCTGCTGACGGTCACCGTGTACTGCGTGCTGCGGGCCCTCGACGGGGCGCGCACCCGGTGGCTGGTCTGGGCCGGCGTCGCGGTCGGCTTCGCCTTCCTCACCAAGACCCTGCAGGCCTTCGTCATCCTGCCGCCGCTCGCCCTCCTGTACGCCGCCTGCGCGCCCACCCGGCTGCGCAGGCGCCTGGGCCAGCTGCTGCTCGCCGGAGCCGCCGTGGTCGTGGCGGGCGGTTGGTGGGTGGCGGCCGTCGAGCTGTGGCCGGCGGGCTCGCGCCCGTACATCGGCGGCTCGCAGACCAACTCCTTCCTGGAACTGACCCTCGGCTACAACGGGCTGGGCCGGATCAACGGCAACGAGACCGGCAGCGTGGGCGGCGGCGAGCGGCCCGGCGGGGGTGGGGGCGGCGGCTGGGGCGAGACCGGCGTCGACCGCCTGTTCGCGGGCAACATCGGCGGACAGATCTCCTGGCTCCTGCCGGCCGCCCTGGCCCTGCTCGTGGCCGGCCTGGTGATGACCTGGCGGGCCCGCCGGGCCACCGACTCGCTGGAGAGCACGGCCCGGGCGGCCTTTCTGGCCTGGGGCGGTTCGCTGCTGATCACCGTGCTCGTCTTCAGCTACATGCAGGGCATCTTCCACGAGTACTACACGGTGGCGCTGGCGCCGTTCGTGGCCGCGCTCGTCGGCATGGGCGTCGCCGTGCTGTGGGAGGAGCGCGGCAGCCCGGTCGCCGTGCTCACGCTCTCGGGGGTCCTCGCCCTGACGGCGGTCTGGTCGTACGTGCTGCTCGGCCGGGCCACCGGGTACCTGCCTTGGCTGCGCTGGACGGTGCTGGTGGCGGGGCTGCTCGCCGCGGTCGCGCTGCCGTTCGCCGCGCGGGTGGGGCGCCGGGCCCTTCCGGCGGTGGCGGCGCTGGGGCTGGCGGCGGCGCTGGCCGGGCCCCTCGCGTACTGCCTGACCACCGTGACGACCGGGCACACGGGCTCCATCGTGACCGCCGGACCGGCGGTGGCGGGAGGCCGCGGCGGGCCGGGCGGCGGGATGCGGTTCGCACCCGGCGGGGAGCAGGGTCCCGGCGGTGCCGGTGTGGCCGGTGGTACCGGTCGCGCTGGTGGGACCGCCGGTGTCGCGCCCGGCGGCGCGCCGCAGGCCGGTCCGGGCGGGCAGGCGCCGAACGGCCCGGGCGGCCCGGGCGGCCAAGGCGGCCAAGGCGTACCGGGCGGCCAGGGCGGGTCCGGCGGCGGCTTCGGGCGGCCCGGGGGCGGCGCCGGTGGCGGCGGCCAGGGTGGTCCTGGCGGGCTGCTGGGCGGGACCAGGGTCGCGGCGCAGGCAACGGCCGCCCTGCGCGCGGACGCCGGCGAGTACACCTGGGCGGCGGCCGCCATCGGCTCGCAGAACGCGGCGAGCTACCAGCTGGCCTCCGGCGAGCCGGTGATGGCGATCGGCGGGTTCAACGGCAGCGACCCGTCGCCGACCCTGGAGCGGTTCCAGGAGTACGTGAAGGCCGGGAAGATCCACTGGTTCATCGGCCAGAGCGCTGCCGGGGACGGCGCCGAGGACGGTGCGGCGGGCCGCACCCGCGGTGGCGGCGGTGGCCCGTCCGGCGCCACCGGCACGGCCATCGAGACCTGGGTCAAGGCCACGTTCACGTCGTCCACCGTCGGCGGGGCCACGTTCTACGACCTGACGGCCCCGGCCACCACGCCCTGACCCACACCCCGTTCCACCCCCGGCGGGCCCCGCGCGGCGACACGGCGCGGAGCCCGCTCGGGCGTTGCCCGCCCTGCCCCGAGCCCGTCCGTGCCACGCTCGGGCCGGCGGAGCCCGTCCCCGGCGGGAACCCGCCCCCGGCGGAGCCCGTCCCGCTGTCCGGGTGGGGGCGTACCGCCCGGTGTCGGCTCGCCGCCGACCCGCCGCCCCCACAGCAGAGGCCACCGCCCGAACCCGGATGTCCCGGCTTCGGGCGGTGGCCTTCTTTCAGGCGCCGCGGGTGCCACAGCCGCCGCAGGTCTCGCGGGATGGCGCGGCGTCTCGTCGCAGGGTGCTGCGGGGAGTTCAGACCGTGGCCTGCGCGGTGGCCGGGGCCTCGGCGCCCGCCGCGGTCCCGGAGCCGGTGGCCGGGGCGTGGGCGGCCGGCTTCGAGCTCAGCGCGACCTCCTTGATGAACAGCACCAGGACCAGTCCGAGGAGCGCGAACGGGGCGGCGTACAGGAAGACGTCGCCGACGCCGTGGCCGTACGCGGCCTCGACGACCTCGCGGAACGGCGCCGGCAGCTTGTCGAGGTCCGGGATCCCGCCCCCGGCGGTGCCGCCGTGGCCCATGGCCGCGGCTTCGGGGCCGAGCGCGGTGAGACCGTCCTGGACGTAGTGGGTGACCCGGTTGGCCATGACCGCGCCCAGCGCGGAGACGCCCATGGCGCCGCCGAGCGAGCGGAAGAAGGTGACGACGGAGCTGGCCGCGCCCAGGTCCTCGGGGGCCACCTGGTTCTGGGTGGCGAGGACCAGGTTCTGCATCATCATGCCGAGGCCGAGGCCGGTCAGCGCCATGTAGATCGCGATGTGCCAGTACGGGGTGTCGTACCGCAGGGTGCCCAGCAGGCCGAGTCCGGCCGTCAGGAGCACGCCGCCGCCGACGAGCCAGGCCTTCCACCGGCCGGTCTTGGTGATCACCTGACCGGAAACGGTGGAGGAGACGAAGAGGCCGGCGATCATCGGAATCGTGAGGACTCCGGACATCGTGGGGGACTCGCCGCGGGCCAGCTGGAAGAACTGGCTGAAGAACACGGTCCCCGAGAACACCGCGATGCCCACGAACAGCGAGGCGGCCGAGGCGATGGTGATGGTCTTGTTGCGGAACAGCCGCAACGGGATGATCGGGTCGCTCGCGCGGGACTCGACGAGGACGAAGAGCAGGCCGAGCACGACGGCGCCGCCGGTCATCGCCCAGGTCTGCCAGGAGATCCAGTCGTACGAGGTGCCGGCCTGGGTGACCCAGATCAGCAGCAGCGAGACGGAGCCGCTGATCAGCAGGGCGCCGAGCCAGTCGACCTTCACGTCGCGGCGGACCACCGGAAGCTTCAGGGTCTTCTGGAGCACGACCAGCGCGATGATCGCGAAGGGGACGCCGACGTAGAAGCACCAGCGCCAGCCGAGCCACGAGGTGTCGGTGATGACGCCGCCCAGCAGCGGGCCGCCGACGGTGGCGACGGCGAAGACCGCGCCGAGGTAGCCGCTGTACCGGCCGCGCTCGCGCGGCGAGATCATCGCGGCCATGACGATCTGGGCGAGGGCGGACAGGCCGCCGACGCCGATGCCCTGGACCACGCGGCAGGCGATGAGCATCTCGGTGTTCTGCGACAGGCCCGCGACCACGGACCCGAGGACGTAGATCACCAGGGATATCTGGACCAGCAGCTTCTTGCTGAACAGGTCGGACAGCTTGCCCCACAGCGGGGTCGCCGCCGTCATGGAGAGCAGGGCCGCGGTGACGACCCAGGTGTAGGAGGACTGGGTGCCGCCGAGGTCGCCGATGATCTCGGGCAGGGCGTTGGAGACGATCGTGGAGGAGAGGATCGCCACGAACATGCCGAGCATGAGCCCGGACAGCGCCTTCATGATCTGGGGGTGGGTCATGGACGTGCCGTCGGACGTGGTCCCCGACTGGCCGCCGCCTCCCCGCACACCGGAGGGTGTGGTCGTAGCCATGTGTTTCCTTACGTACTAGAAGCTCGATCGGAGTCGGGCCAGCAGGGTGTTGAGTTCGTCGATGTCCCGGGGGGACCAGTCGGCCAGGGCTCTCTCCAGCGCGTCCGTGTACCGGGCGCCGAGCTCGGTGAGCAGCGCCCGCCCGGCCGGGGTGAGCCGCAGGATCCGGCAGCGGCCGTCCCCCGGGTCGATCTCCCGTGCGATCCAGCCGCGGTCGGCCACGTGGGCCACGTGCCGGCTGGTCACCGAGACGTCGATCGCCATGAACGCGGCGAGCCGGCTCAGCCGCATCTCGCCGTGCCGGTCGAGCACGGCGAGGACGGCGGCGGCCCCGGCCGGACAGTCCGGGGGCAGGATGCGGGCGAGGTCGCGCTTGACCGCGCCGATCCCCGTCAGCTGGCGGGCCAGCTCCTGGTACCGGGTGGATGTGCTCGGAACGGTAGGAGTGGTCACCGGGCAGCTCCTCATCTTGTTGCTTAGAGCAACCATATAAGCGGATGGTTGCTACAGGCAAATGAATCAGAAGGGTCGGGCGGTAAAGGAATCGGAAAACCGGCTAGGGTCCTGATCCATGGCTGCGAACCACAACTCACAGGGCCCCGAGGGCAACTACGACCCCGCGGGCAGCACTCAGATGTTCCGGGCGTTCGTCGACGAAGCCGCTCCGGCCCGGCAGGCGGGCCCCGGGGCCCGTCAGCAGCGCCGCGCGGAGCAGCAGCAGGCCGGCTCGAAGACGGTCAAGTGGCTCGGCGTGGCCCTCGGGCTGGCGCTCGTCATCGGCGCCGCCGTGTGGGTCGTCCTGCACTGATCCGTGCGGGTCGTCCTGCACTGAGCCGTCGCGCGGACCGTCCTGCGCGGACGGGAGCCGGCGAGCCTGCGCCGACGGGGCCGGTGTCGCTCGCCCTGGTGGAGCCGGTGTCGCCTGCCCTGACGGGAGTCGGCACGCCCGGCGCCGACGGGAGCCGGTACGTCCTCCCGCGGGCCCGCCGCCCGCCCCCGCGGGCGCGCCGCAACTCAGCTCCAGGCCGCCGTGACCTTCCTGGTCTCCACGCGCATGCCCAGCGGGACCCGCCAGGACTCCACGCACACGGTGTAGGTCTGCGTCTTCGCGGCGCCGCCCGCGATCGGCGCCGGCAGCGCCTGGGTGGTCGTGATCGTGGCCCAGTCGACGCCGAGGGCGCCGATGATGTGCGTCGCGAAGCTGACCGTGCCGGAACGGGCCGCGGTCGTGCCGCTGTTGGTGAACGTGACGGTGACCCGCTCGCACCAGCGGTCGGCCGCGGCCGCCCTGGTCGGGGCCGACACCGCCAGCCGCGCCGGGGTGGCCGGGGGCGGCGGTGTCGTGCCGGGCCTGGTACCCGGCGGGGTCGTCGGCGCGGTGGGCGGGGTCCCGGGGCCGCCCGCGCCCCCGGACGTGCCGCCCCCGGACGTGCCGGAGCCGCCCGGGGTGTCCCGCGGGGCGGAGGTGCCGGGGGTGGTCGTGCGTCCGGAGCCCGGTGGTGCGCCCGGGCCGGATGCCGGGCCGCCGGGTGCGCCTGACGGGGCTCTGCTCAGGGCGGAGCCGCCCTGGGGATGGCCCTCCGCGGTGCCGGTGGGCGTACCGGAGGACTCGGCGGAGCCGCCCGCCGCGGACGGGCCGCCGAGCTGCTGGAACTCCACCGCACCCTGCGGCGCCACGTTCTCCCCCGCACCCCGTTCGGGGCCCGGGGCCGCGGCGCCCACCGCGACGTAGCCGTCCGGCGGCGGGCCGCCGCAGCCGGTGAGGCCGGCGGCGGCCGTGCACCACAGGGCGAGCAGAGCGGCCGCGCGAGATCCCTTTCGCATCGCGCCAGTTTTACTGACGCTTCGTCAATTGGGAACCGTACGGTACGGGCTACTCGCCGATCAGCCCGACGCGCAGCTGCGCGAGGGTGCGGGTGAGCAGCCGGGAGACGTGCATCTGGGAGATGCCGACCTCCTCGCCGATCTGCGACTGGGTCATGTTCGCGAAGAACCGCAGCATGATGATCTGCCGTTCCCTGGGCGGGAGTTTGGCGAGCAGCGGCTTGAGCGACTCGCGGTACTCGACGCCTTCCAGCGCGGTGTCCTCGTAGCCGAGGCGGTCCGCGAGCGAGCCCTCGCCGCCCTCGTCCTCGGGGGAGGGCGAGTCGAGCGAGGACGCGGTGTAGGCGTTGCCCACGGCGAGGCCGTCGACGACGTCCTCCTCCGACACCCCCAGCACGGCGGCGAGCTCGGGCACGGTCGGCGAGCGGTCCAGTTTCTGGGCGAGCTCGTCGCTGGCCTTCGTCAGCGCCAGGCGCAGCTCCTGGAGCCGCCGCGGGACGCGGACGGACCAGGAGGTGTCCCTAAAGAATCGTTTGATCTCGCCCACGACGGTCGGCATCGCGAACGTCGGGAACTCGACGCCGCGTTCGCAGTCGAACCGGTCGATCGCCTTGATCAGGCCGATCGTACCGACCTGGACGATGTCCTCCATCGGCTCGTTGCGGCTGCGGAACCGGGCTGCGGCGTACCGCACCAGGGGCAGGTTCAGCTCGATCAGGGTGTCGCGTACGTACGCCCGGTCGGGGCTGTCCGCGTCCAGGGAGGCGAGTCGCAGGAAGAGGGAGCGGGAGAGGGTGCGGGTGTCGATGGCTTCCGAGCGGTCGGACACTGCCGGTGTCGGGCTCTTGACGAGCGTGAGCACCTTGGAGCTGCCCTGGTCTACGGACATGCCACCCCCTTGAGGTCGCGGACGGTCGCGTGCGGCGCGCCCGTCAGAGGAACGCAGCCTCCACCTGAATACCGGAGGCGGGGCTGCGGCAAACGCGGTTCCAGCAGAATGTCACATGTCGGCAACACGCTGTAGCGCCAAGTCGACATATATCTCCAGCGACAGACCAGGTCAGAAGGGGATAAGGCCGTTGCGCCGGGAATCGAGGGAATCATCTCCACTCGTTCTGATTACGCCTCGATCCTGTTTGCGGATCTGAGCCGGGCGAAGCTCCGTGCGAGCAGCCGGGAGACGTGCATCTGGGAGACGCCGAGCTCGGCGCTGATCTGGGACTGCGTCAGGTTGTTGTAGTACCGCAGGAGCAGGATGCGCTGCTCGCGTTCGGGCAGCTGTACGAGCAGGTGGCGGACGAGGTCGCGGTGCTCGACCCCGGCCAGCTCCGGGTCCTCGTACCCCAGGCGGTCCAGCAGCCCGGGCATGCCGTCGCCCTCCTGGGCGGCTTCCAGCGAGGTCGCGTGGTAGCTGCGGCCGGCCTCGATGCAGGACAGCACCTCGTCCTCGGTGATGCGCAGCCGCTCGGCGATCTCGGGGGTGGTCGGGGTGCGCCCGTGGAGGGTGGTGAGGTCCTCGGTGGCGGCGTTGACCTGCACCCACAGCTCGTGGAGGCGGCGCGGCACGTGGACGGTGCGGACGTTGTCGCGGAAGTACCGCTTGATCTCGCCCACGACCGTCGGCATCGCGAAGGTCGGGAACTGTACGCCGCGCTCCGGGTCGAACCGGTCGATGGCGTTGATCAGCCCGATGGTGCCGACCTGGACCACGTCCTCCATCGGCTCGTTGCGGCTGCGGAAGCGGGCGGCCGCGTACCGGACGAGCGGGAGGTTGGCCTCGATCAGGGCTCCGCGGACCCTGGTGTGCTCGTCGGTGCCCGGCTCCAGGTCCTTCAGCTGCCCGAAGAGCACCTGGGTGAGCGCCCGGGTGTCCGCCCCCCGGCTCGGCGGCCTCGGGGGGACCGGGGCCGGCGGCGCGGCGGCCCCGGCCTCGCCCTGCCCACCCTCCTGCTGCGCCTCCGGCGCTCCCTCCCGGGGTTCCTGGCGGGGCTCTTGCTGGGGAGGCACCTGGGATTCGTGGTGGGGCTCGTACGGGGACGCCTGCGGCGGAGCCTGCCGGCCGGGCTGGGGCGATGCCTGTGGGGGCGCCTGCGCCGACACCTGCGGGAGGTCCTGCTGGGGGTCCTGCTGGGGTGGCACCTGAGGCGCAGTACTGGCCGGCACGGTCACGCCACCCCTTCAGTCAACTCATCCGTTAAAAGCGGTCATAGCATCACAAGAGATATGCACTGTGTGCAAGCACCGCATAACGCCGTGTTGAGGGCAAGTTGGGCAAATAGTGGCAATATGCCCAGTCTTGGGTACGCAAAAAACCCCCACCCGTCGGAGTGGGGGGCCGGGAAATCCGGAAACCGCATCAGCGTACGGGTTCAGCGCACCAGTTCGGTCATGAACTCGCCGATGCCGGACGCGGCATCCGATATGCCCTGGAAGCCTATTCCGACCATCTCGGCGGCCCGTTTGGGCTGGGTGATGATCACGAAGAGGACGAACACGGTAAGGACGCCCGTGATGAGCTTCTTGGTGTCCATGTGCGGTGACGGCCTCCCCAACCGGTCCTGCCAAAGTCGGGTGAGTCTAACCGGTCGGGTTTGGACACTCACCAGCCCTTTAAGGACCAATGACCCGGCGGTCCGGGTCCTTTGCCGTCGGGTCGGCGTGCGCCGCGGGCGCAGGATTGATGTGAACCCACCGGTTCTGGCAGGAAATCGGTGGGTGAGGGACAGGACCTCACTGCGGGGTCCGAGCCGCAAGCTTCCCCCCTGACTGCGGCCCGGACTGGCAGGTTCCGTCCTCGTCGGGGGGAGTGGCTTGTCCCCCCGATGCCACTTCCCCCGTCCCAAGCGTCGAAGGTCCCGGTTCAGGCCGGGGCCTTCTTCGCGTTTCCGGGGGAGGGTCCGGGCTGCCTACTGGACGCCGCCCAGGAGGCCCACGACGGGCTCCACGGGGGCGATCACGGGCGCCAGGTGGTTGGGGACCTCCATCAGCTGGTTGAGCTCGTTCAGCTGGTTGAGCTTCGCGCCGATCTCCTGGACGGAGCCGGGCGTGGCTCCGGCCGGCATGCCCGGAGCCGCCGTCGGGAGGTCCGGCAGGGTCAGGGGGGCGATCGGGGCGGCCGAGGCGGCGGGTGCGGCGAGGCCCGCGGCGGCCCCCGCGAGGGCGAAGGCGGCGAGGATGCGCTGGGTCTTGGTCATGCCGTGACAACGGCCGAGGCGGCGGGCGGTCACGCGGAGGCCCTCCGGAGGGCGCGAACGGCCGCGAACTGGCCGCGCACGCCCGCCGGCGGGTGCGGGCCCGCGGGGCCCCCGTGCACCCCGTGGAACGCCGAGAGCCCCGACCCTTGCGGGTCGGGGCTCTCGGTCACAGCGGTAGCGGTGGGATTTGAACCCACGGATAGCTTGCACCATCACACGCTTTCGAGGCGTGCTCCTTCGGCCGCTCGGACACGCTACCGAGAGAGAGCTTAGCCCACGGTGCGCCGTGCTCTGAAATCCGTATCCGTCACAGGTTCCGGAAGAAGTCCGTGAGCTGCCGGGCGCACTCCCCGGCCAGGACCCCGCCGACCACTTCGGGCCGGTGGTTGAGCCTGCGGTCCCGTACGAGGTCCCACAGCGACCCGGCCGCGCCGGCCTTCTCGTCCGCGGCGCCGTAGACGATCCGGGCCACCCGTGACTGGACGAGCGCGCCCGCGCACATCACGCACGGCTCCAGGGTCACCACCAGGGTGCACCCCGGGAGCCGCCACTCCCCGACCGCGGCGGCCGCCCGGCGCAGCGCCACCACCTCGGCGTGCGCGGTGGGGTCGCCGGTCGCCTCGCGCTCGTTGTGCCCGGTGGCGAGGAGCCCGCCGTCCGGGCCGAGCACGACGGCGCCGACCGGCACGTCGCCGGCCGGCACCGCCCGGGCGGCCTCCACGAGCGCCAGGCGCATGGAGTCCCGCCAGGGGTCCCGTACGGGATCGGGACCGGGGTGTGCGTCGTGCGTGCCGGTCACTAGCGGACGGCCTCCAGGACCTCGGTGGCGCCGAGCGAGTCGGCGATCTCCGAGAGGGCGTCCCCGTCCAGGTTCATCAGCTGCTTGTTGGTCACGCCGAGGTCGTCCAGGAGCGCGGGGTCGCCGAGCGGTCCGGCCGGTACCGGCTCCGCGCCGCTCCCGCCCGGTTCGTCGGCGTCGTCGTCCCCGTCCGCGAACGAGGCGACGGGTTCCTCCTCGCCGTCCTCGGTGCCGTCCAGGTCCAGCTCGTCGAGTTCGTCGTCGTCCTCCTCATCGCTGCCCAGCAGCTCTTTGGTCAGCATCGAGCCGTAGGAGCTGCGGGCGGCCCCGGCGGCGTTCGATACGAAGTACCGCGGGTCCTCCTCGCCGTCCACGCGGACGACGCCGAACCAGGCGTCCTCCTGCTCGATGAGGGCGACCACCGTGTCGTCGTCGACAGCGGCGGAACGGGCGAGATCGATCAGATCACTGAGGGACTCGACGTTGTCGAGTTCCATGTCGCTCGCTTCCCACCCGTCTTCGGTGCGCGCGAGCAGTGCGGCGAAGTACACCGTGACTCTCCCACTGGTCTTAGGCGTGCCGGTTGGAGGTCCCCCCGGCCGGAGGATGGGGTGGAACGGCCGTTCTGCTCGCCGCCCGTGCCCCGCCCAATCGGCATCGTGGCAGAAACGGCGGCTTTGCGAGAGGTCTTCCGCGCTTGCGTCGCGCCGTGCCGTGCGCCGCGCGGCGCGTACGGGGGCCCTGGGACGGTGGTGCCGTACGGGTCCGGAGGCTTCGGCGGGGCCCGCTCCGGCGGTCCCGCGGCCCGGCGCGGCCCGGCCGTGTCGGCGGGCGCGGCGCGCTCTGGGGCGGGGGTCCGGGGCGCCGGTGGCCGCTCCGGGCCGGAGGCGCGCACGCCTCGGGCCGGGCCGGAGGCGCGCACGCCGGGCTGCCGGCGAAGCGCGCGCCCGGCTACCAGCGGAACGTGCGCATGCGCATCTGCTGGCGCATCCGCGCCGCGCGGGCGCGCCGGGGCTGGACGCGTTCGCGCAGCTCGCGCGCCTCGTTCAGGTCGCGCAGGAACTGCGCGCGCCGCGCACGGCGCTGCGCCGCCGTCTCCGGCGTTCCGTAGTCGTCGGTTTCGTCGCTCGACTGCGTGTCGGGCATCGGCCACCACCCCGGCTGGTCCGGTCGTCCTCCTCCGCCGGCGCGAAGCAGACCCCCCGCAACCACCTTCCCCCGGTCGGCCCGATTGATGCCACCCCGGCGCAGGTCAGACCGGTCGCGGGCGGTTCTGGTCGTCCGTGAGGGTCGGTACGACGGCCACCGGGCCGTGCGCGTGCTGGAGGACCGCGTTGGCGACCGAGCCCATGAGGAGCGACATCGCGCCGCGGCGCGGGTGGTGGCGGCCCACCACGACCAGGGCCGCCGAGCGGGAGGTGTCGACCAGGCGGCCCGCCGGATCCCCGGGGACGGCGGCCTGCTCGACGGGGACGTCCGGGTAGCGGGCCCGCAAGGGCGCCAGCCGCGCCGTCTGGGAACGCAGCATCTCCCGCTCGGCCGGCACGGCGTCCCCGCCGTCGGCGAGCCCCTCCGGCGGGATCACCGCGAAGGGGCTGTCCACCACCATGGTCGGCGAGGGCGGGATCAGGTACGCGGAGACCACCTGGACGGTGGTCCCCCGTGCGGCCGCCTCCGCGAACGCGAAGTCCAGCACGTCCTCGGGCGTCTCGGCGGCGTGCAGCCCCAGGACCACCCGCCCGGCGGACGCCTCCGGGGCGGCGCCGGCGCGGCGCTCCTCGTGCGGGACCACCACCACCGGGCACGGCGCCGTGGTGGAGACGGCGCGGCTGTTCGAGCCCAGGAGCAGGGTGGCGAAGCCGCCGCGGCCCCGGGAGCCCATCACCAGCATCAGGGCCTGCGCCCCGATGACCCGCAGCGCCTCGGGCGCGGAGCCCTCCAGCGCCTCGTAGCGCACCTCGCCGGGCAGCTCCGGGCCGCTGTCGAGGAGGGCCCGGATGCGGTCGCGGACCGGGTCGGCGAACTCGTCGGGCTGCGAGGCGTCGTGGAGCGCGGCCCGCCGGCCGGCGTACAACTGGGCGTGGTCGGGGAGCACATGCGCGATGAGCAGTCCGGTACGGTGCCGCAGGGCGGCGGCCCGTGCCCACTCCAGGGCTCCGAGGCTGTGGTCGGATCCGTCGACGGCCGCGATCACCGGTGCGCTGCTCATCCGTCCAGCGTGCTGGGCGTGCGCCCGGGCCGCATCTCCAGACGGCGGCGGTGCGTCCGCGCCTTGAGACGCGAAGCGCCCCCGGCAGCGCGTAGCCTTTCGGGTGCGGGTCGCGTCGTGCGGCCGTTTTTGCAGGTCGCAGGTCGAGAACCCTGGGTTTCCGAGTCTTGGAGGATGTTGTGCGTTTGCTGGTCGTCGATCACCCCTTGGTGGCGCACAAACTCACCACCCTGCGCGACAGGCGCACCGACTCCGCCACCTTCCGCCGCCTCGCCGACGAGCTGGTCACCCTGCTCGCGTACGAGGCCACCCGGGACGTGCGCACCGAGCAGGCCGACATCGAGACCCCGGTCGGGCCCACCACCGGTGTGAAGCTGTCGCACCCGCGCCCGCTGGTCGTGCCGATCCTGCGCGCCGGTCTCGGCATGCTCGACGGCATGGTGCGGCTGCTGCCGACCGCCGAGGTGGGCTTCCTGGGCATGGTCCGCAACGAGGAGACCCTGGAGGCCTCCACGTATGCGACGCGCATGCCCGAGGACCTCTCCGGCCGTCAGGTCTACGTCGTCGACCCGATGCTCGCCACGGGCGGCACGCTGGTCGCGGCGATCCGCGAGCTCATCAAGCGCGGCGCCGACGACGTCACCGCCGTGGTGCTGCTGGCCGCCCCGGAGGGCGTGGAGGTCATGGAGCGCGACCTCGCGGGCACGCCGGTGACCGTGGTCACCGCCGCGGTGGACGAGCGGCTCAACGAGAACGGCTACATCGTGCCGGGGCTGGGCGACGCGGGCGACCGGATGTACGGCTCCGCGGAGTAGCACGCTGCCGTCGCAGCAGCCGCGACCCGCGGGAGCCGGAACGGCGGACACAGAGGAGAGCCCCGGAGCCCGCAGGCTCCGGGGCTCTTCGCCGTCAGCAGTTCTTGGCGGGCGCGGGCACGGGGTTGGCCAGCAGGGCCAGCGCCTTGTCCGCGTCCTCCTTCGTGCTCAGCTCCTTGAAGGCGTCGCCGAGGATCAGGTCGATGTCGGCGCCCTTGCGGCTGTCGGTCTGCTGCGTGGTGCCGGCCAGCTGGGTGCCGAGCACGGCGAAGGCCGCCTTGTCGGTGGCCGGGGAGCCCAGCATTATCCCGGTGCCGGGAACCTTCTTGTCGAAGCCGGCCGGGGCGTTGCCGACGCTGCCGATGACGAAGCCGCGTTTCTTCAGCTCGTCGCCGACGGCCTTGGCCAGTCCGGCGCGCGGGGTAGCGTTGAAGACGTTGACCGTGATCTGACCGGGCTGGGGCAGCGCGACGGCCGGTTTGGCGGGGGTCGAAGGAGCGGCCGCGGGGGCGCCCTTGACGGCGGCCGCGGGTTTCGCGGTCGGACAGTCCCCGGCGCCGGCCGCCGTGTTCCGTTTGGGGCTGTCGCCCCGGAACACGTCGATGAGCTGCAGTGCCCCGTAGCTGATCACTGCGAGGGCGAGGACCGCGCCGAGTGCGGTGAGGACGATCCGGCGGAGGCTCCGCTTACGGCTCATGCGGGGGTAAGCCGCTCCCGTGACGCGGTACTTTCCGCCCATGCCGGGGGGAGTGAGCATGCTCATGAGCGCAGCGTAGTGCCGCCCGTCGGCGATGCCCACTCGATGATGTGCTGATAAGCAAAGGGCGACCCGAAAGGCGCAATCCGGTACGAAGCGCCGACGCTCCGCACCGGGCCCCGGCCATGGGGCCGCCGACGGGCCCCCGGGCGGGCCGCCGGCGGGTCGTCAGTCCATTTCGAGGACGCGGGCGTGCAGGACCTGGCGCTGCTGCAGGGCGGCGCGCACGGCGCGGTGCAGTCCGTCCTCCAGATAGAGGTCGCCCCGCCACTTGACGACGTGCGCGAAGAGGTCGCCGTAGAAGGTGGAGTCCTCGGCGAGCAGCGTTTCGAGGTCGAGCTGTCCCTTGGTCGTCACCAGCTGGTCGAGCCGGACCGGGCGCGGCGCGACGTCCGCCCACTGCCGGGTGCTTTCCCGGCCGTGGTCGGGGTACGGCTTTCCGTTACCGATGCGCTTGAAGATCACACGGAAAGCCTACCGGGCCGGTGCCTGCGGGCGCAGCCTTGCGCGGTTGGTGCAAAAGTGGCAAACGGCACCAACTCGGGAGTGATGCATGAGCGAGAGCACCGACTCAGACGCCACGACGGCCGCGAGCGCCCCGGCGGACGGTGCGGGACCGGCCGCGAGCGCGGAGGCCGACGAGGCGGGACCGGCCGCGCGGATCGCCGCCGGCTACGCCTTCACCGGCCCCGCCCTCGACCTGGGGGCCCTGCTCTGGGACGGCGCCTGCCTGCCGGACCGCCAGATCCGCATCCCCCTGTCGATGCTGAACCGCCATGGGCTGGTCGCGGGCGCCACCGGCACCGGCAAGACCAAGACCCTCCAGCTCATCGCGGAACAGCTCTCCGCCCACGGCGTCCCCGTCTTCCTCGCGGACGTCAAGGGCGACGTCTCCGGGATCTCGGCGCCCGGCACCTCCCACGAGAAGGTCGTGCAACGCGCCGCGGACGTCGCCCAGGAGTGGCACGCCACCGGCTTCCCCGTCGAGTTCTACTCGCTCGGCGGCATCGGCCCCGGGATCCCGGTCCGCTCCACCGTGACCAGCTTCGGCCCGGTACTGATGTCCAAGGTGCTCCAGCTCAACCGGACGCAGGAGCAGTCCCTCGGCCTGGTCTTCCACTACGCCGACTCCAAGGGCCTGGAGCTCGTCGACCTCAAGGACCTGCGCGCGGTCGCCGCCTTCCTCGTCTCCGACCAGGGGAAGCCTGAGCTCAAGGGCATCGGCGGACTGTCCACGGTGACGGCCGGGGTGATCCTGAGGGCGCTGACCGCCTTCGAGCAGCAGGGCGCCTCCGAGTTCTTCGGCGAGCCCGAGTTCGACACCGGCGAGTTCCTCCGCACGGCCGCCGACGGCCGCGGAGTGGTCTCCGTACTGGAGCTCCCGGCCGTCCAGGACAAGCCGCAGCTCTTCTCCACCTTCCTGATGTGGCTGCTGGCCGACCTGTTCAACGACCTGCCGGAGGTCGGCGACCTGGAGCAGCCCAAGCTCGTCTTCTTCTTCGACGAGGCCCACCTGCTGTTCAACGGGGCCTCGAAGGCCTTCCTCGACTCCATCACCCAGACCGTGCGCCTGATCCGCTCCAAGGGCGTCGGCGTCTTCTTCGTGACGCAGACCCCCAAGGACGTGCCGGCGGACGTGCTCGCGCAGCTCGGCAACCGCGTGCAGCACGCGCTGCGCGCCTTCACCCCCGACGACGCGAAGGCGCTCAAGGCGACGGTGAAGACCTTCCCGCACTCCGCGTACGACCTGGAGGAGCTGCTCACCGGACTCGGCACCGGCGAGGCGGTCGTCACCGTGCTCAGCGAGAACGGCGCCCCCACCCCCGTCGCGGCGACCCGGCTGCGCGCCCCGCAGTCGCTCATGGGGCCGATCGCCGCGGCGGCCCTGGACGCGGCGGTGAAGGGCTCGCTGCTGTACTCGCGCTACGCGGAGCCGGTCGACCGCGAGTCCGCGTACGAGAAGATCAGCGCCGAGCAGGCCGAGAAGCAGGCGAAGGCGGAGGCCAAAGAGGCCGAGAAGGCGGCGCGCAGCGCCCCCAAGCCCGACCCCTCGCTCGCCGAACAGGTGGTGGGCAGCGGGCTGTTCCGCTCACTGGCCCGGTCGGTCGGGACGCAGCTGGGCCGGGAGATCTCGCGGTCGATCTTCGGTACGGCGCGCAAGCGCCGGTGACGCCGGCCGCGGGCCCGCGCCCCGCTCCGGGCGGATTCGAGCGAACCTGGTGCCGGGACCGGACCGGTCGCTGACAGACTCCGCCCATGCGGACCGAACTCACCGACACCACGTCCAGCAAGGTCAACCGGGCGCTGCTCGAAGCCCGCAGGGCGATAGGCAGCCCCACCATGGGGCTGGTGCTGACGCTCGTCGTCGTCACCGACGAGGAGAACGCCTACGACGCCGTACGGGCGGCCTCGGAGGCCTCGCACGAGCACCCGTGCCGCATCATCGCGGTGATCAAACGGACCTCCCGGGGGCCGCACAAGCTCCGGGCGACCCGGCTGGACGCCGAGCTGAAGGTCGGGGCGGACGCCGGAACGGGCGAGATCGTGATGCTGCGCCTGCACGGCGAGCTGACCGGTCAGGCCGGTTCGGTGGTGCTCCCCCTGCTCCTGCCGGACGCGCCCGTGGTGGCGTGGTGGCCGGCCGACGCCCCCGCCGACCCGGCCCGGGACTCCCTCGGGGTCCTCGCGCAGCGCCGGATCACCGACGCCCAGGCCGCGGCCGACCCGGTCGCCGAACTGGACGTGCGCGCCGCGGCGTACCAGCCCGGGGACACCGACCTGGCCTGGACCCGGCTGACGCCGTGGCGGGCCCTGCTGGCCGCCGCGCTGGACCAGAAGCCGCTGCCGGTGACCGGCGCACGGGTGGAGAGCGAGCCCGACAACCCCAGCTCCGAGTTGCTGGCGCGGTGGCTGGAGGACCGGCTCGGGGTGCCCGCCGTCCGCGTGGCGAGCGAGGGCCCGGTGATCACCCGGGTGGTGCTGGAGACCGGGGCGGGGGAGATCAGCGTGGACCGGCCCGGGGGCGTGCTGGCGACCCTGGCCCTGCCGGGGAGCCCTGACCGCAAGGTGGCCCTGAAGATCCGCGGGGGCGCCGAGCTGATGGCGGAGGAGCTGCGCCGCCTGGACGCGGACGAGGTCTACGGGGCCGCGCTGCGGCGGCGGCCGCTCCAGACGGGGCTCTCCGCGTAGTGGTTGTCGTACGTCGGTGAACTGTCCTTGATGTCCTGCACGGTGGCCTCGCCCGCGTGGACCCGGCCGAGGAGCCGGTAGTAGTCGAAGCGGCCCATGCCGGGCGTGAAGCCGACGAAGACGGAGGCCGTGTGGCCGGCGGCGGGCGCGAAGGCGTGCTTGACGCCGGGCGGGACCGCGATGAAGTCGCCGGCGCCGAGGGTGTGGACCTCGTCGCCGACGAGCACGTCGAGCCGTCCGGCGGTGACGTGGAAGAACTCGGTCGCCCTGGTGTGGAAGTGCACCGGGGCGCCGGTCGCGCCCTCCTCGAAGGCGGCCGTGTTGCAGGTGAGCTCGGCGGTGTCCGTCAGCAGCGTGATGAGGCTGCCCGGGGCGTCCTGGATGGCTTCGGCGGTGGCGGCGCGGACCGCGGTCTCTGTCATGTCCCCCAATCTACGGATCGGATAGACCGGCCACAGGGGTCAATCGGGCGGCGGTGAGACCGGTCAATTCCGTGGGTCCCGGAGTCCCGGAGTCCCGGAGTCCCGGAGTCCCGGAGTCCCGGAGTCCCGGAGTCCCGGAGTCCCGGAGTCCCGGAGTCCCGGAGTCCCGGAGT
>NZ_JBHXQN010000015.1:0-65107 GCF_042717785.1 Streptomyces sp. NPDC058619 | reverse complement strand
CGTAGTCCCGGAGTCCCGGAGTCCCGGAGTCCCGGAGTCCCGGAGTCCCGGAGTCCCGGAGTCCCGGAGTCCCGGAGTCCCGGAGTCCCGGAGTCCCGGGCCCTCGACCGCTGCTCAGGCGTTCTCCGTCTACTCCGCCGTCTCCGCTTTCTCCGCCTTGGCCTTCTTGGCCGCGGCCTTCATCTCCTGCTTGTGGGCGCGCACCTTGGCCAGGGACTCCGGTCCCGTGATGTCGGCCGCCGACCGGTAGACGCCGTCCGGCCCGTACCCGCCCGCGGCCTCCCGCCAGCCCTGGGGGCGGACCCCGAACCGCTTGCCCAGCAGGGCGAGGAAGATCTGGGCCTTCTGCTCGCCGAAGCCGGGCAGCTCCTTGAGCCGCTTCAGCAGTTCCGCGCCCGTCCCGGCGTCGGCCCAGACGGCTTCGGCGTCCCCTCCGTAGTGCTCCACCAGGTACGCGCACAACTGCTGGACGCGCGTGGCCATCGACCCCGGATAGCGGTGCACGGCCGGCTTCTCCGAGAGCAGGGCGGCGAAGGCCTCCGGGTCGTAGGCGGCGATCGCGTGCGCATCCAGGTCGTCGGCGCCGAGCCGCCGGGCGATCGTCCAGGGCCCGGAGAACGCCCACTCCATCGGCACCTGCTGGTCGAGCAGCATCCCGACGAGGGCGGCGAGCGGGCTCCGGCCGAGCAGTGCGTCGGCCTCCGGCTGCTGGGCCAGCCGGATGACGGGGGTGTCCTTGTGCTCCATGGCTCCAGCCTGCCCCCGGGCGGCGCTCCCCGCGCGATCGCCGCACCGCGCGCCTAGCGTGAGTACGGCACGTACAGAACGTGCGAAAACGTACGACGGGCACGGGCACACGACACAGGAGTCGATCGATCATGGCTGAGTTCCCGGAAGGCGCACCGTGTTGGGCGGACGCGATGTTCACCGACGTGGAGGCCGCCAAGACTTTCTACGCCGATGTGCTGGGCTGGACCTTCGGCGAGTCCAGCAGTGAGTACGGCAACTACACGCAGGCCTACTCCGACGGCAAGGCCGTCGCGGCCGTCGTCCCGCCGATGCCGGGGGCGGACGCCCCGTCGCAGTGGTGCCTGTACCTGGCCTCGCCCGACGCGGCGGCCACCGCCGAAAAGGTGAAGGCGGCCGGCGGCGAGCTGCTGATGGAGCCGATGCAGGTCGGCACGTTCGGCACCATGCTGATCGCGAAGGAGCCGAGCGGGGCGGTGTTCGGCGTCTGGCAGCCGGGCGAGCACAAGGGCTTCGAGAAGACCGGCGAGCCGGGCTCCTACGCCTGGGCCGAGGTCTTCTCCCGGGACCCGGACAAGGCGGACGGGTTCCTGCCGAAGGTCTTCCCGTACGGGGTCCAGCGCATGGAACCGGGCGAGGACCCGCAGGCGGGCGACATGGACTTCAAGCTGTTCACCCTGGGCGGCTCCGCGCCCGAGAACGCGGTGCTGGGGCGGATGGGCATGGGAGAGGAGTTCCCGCCCGAGATCCCCTCCTACGTCCAGGTCTACTTCGCCGTCCCGGACTGCGACGAGGCGGTCGCCAAGACCAGGAAGCACGGGGGGACGCTGTACTTCGGGCCGATGGACAGCCCGTTCGGGCGCTTCGCCGCGGTGGCGGACCCGCAGGGGGCGGCCTTCGCCGTCATCGACGTGACGACGACCGTCGGGGAGATGCCGAAGCTGTCGGACACGTAGCGGCGCCCTTCCCGGGGCCCGGTCCCTTACCGGGCCCGGTTCGTTCCCCGGCCCGGTCCCCCGCCGGGCCCGGCCCGCCGCTCCGCAGGCGCCAGTCGGTCGGGTGGTTCCCGTCCGCAGGTGCGACGGGCCGGCCGCACGGCACGGCGGGGGCGCCTACGGTCGGTCCCGCGGCTCCCCCGAGCCGTGCGGGATCCCCGCGCCCCCCGCAGTCCCCTACGGCAAGAGGTCGAACCACCCATGACGCTGAGCATCCGCAACCAGCTGGCCGGCACCGTGACCGCCGTCACCTCCGGCGAGGCCATGTCGACGGTCAAGGTCCGCCTGGAGGGCGGGCAGGACCTGACCGCCGCCATCACCACCGACGCGGTCAAGGACCTCGGCATCGTCGCCGGGTCCTCCGTCAAGGCGCTGGTCAAGGCCACCGAGGTCGCCCTGGCCACCGGACCGGTCGAGGGCCTGTCCATCCGCAACCAGATCGCCGGCACCGTCGTCGGCGTCGCCATGGGCGGCGCCATGGCCTCCGTCACCGTCGACGTGAACGGCGGCGGGCTGACCGCGGCCATCACCAAGGACGCCGTCGAGACGCTGGGCCTGGCCGCCGGGATCCCCGTCTTCGCCCTGGTCAAGGCCACCGAGGTCTCCCTCCAGACCGTCTGAGCCGGCGCCCCGGTGGCGGGCGGCGACGGGCGCGTGGGGCGGGACCGCGGGGTGGGCGCACCCGCCGGGAAATCTCTTTCCGGCCGGGTGTCACATACGCGTGCTCCGGCGGGTCAGTGCGGTGTAGGCCGGGCGAGAGCGCGCCGGCCCCGGCCCCGGGAGCGAACCCATGTCCACCACCGCCGTCGTCGTCACCCTCGTCGCCGCCCTCACGACCGGCTTCTCGGCCGCGTCGGTCTTCCTCGGCGCCCGGTGGGTCGTCGAGCCCCTCGGCGCGTACGGCGTTCCCCGCGGTTGGTGGCCCTGGCTCGGCGCCGCCAAGGCCGCGGGCGCCGCGGGACTGGTCGCCGGGCTCTTCGTCCCGGCCCTCGGCGTCGCCGCCGCGGTCGGCCTCTCCCTCTACTACACGGGAGCCGTGGTCACCGTCGTCCGGGCCCGCTCCTACGCCCACATCCCCTTCCCGCTCGTCTACGCCGCCCCGGCCGTCGCCGCTCTGGCCCTCGGCTTCTGACCGGCTCGGGCCCGGCTCACCGCCGCAGCAGGACGATCACCCCGAGCCCCACATCGTCAGCAGCACGTTCCCCAGGGCGGCCCTCACGGAACGGGCGCGCAGCCAGATCCCCGCCCTGGGGACGACGGTCCCGTACGCCGAGCGCGGCGGTGGTGGTCTGGTCGCCGGCGAGGGCGCCGAGCAGGATCGGTGGCGGCAGGCGCCGCACGAAGTGCCCGTACAGGAAGCCGGCCAGCAGGGGCAGGGTGCCCCGAATCTGCCGCTCCCGCCGCGCAGACCCGAGGAGTCCCATCCTCAGTCCCGTCCGCTACGGACGATCCGGGAGATCCGGGAGTCTCTGCCCGAACACCAGCTGGGGCACTTTGATGCCGAGCTGGCCGACACCGGTATCGATGCCTTGCCCGACATGCTTCACCGCTGGGCGACCCTGGGCAGCGACGGATTCGTTGAGCGGCTTACGGCGGCCCCGTTCGAGGGCCTGGAGTTCGGGCAGCGGTCCTACGACGATGCGGCGGACGGCGAGTGATCTATCTGCTCGACACCGACGTGGTCGCCGAGATCACCACTCGGCGGAAGCCTGCCCCGGCCTTCGTCGCCTGGGCTTGCTCGGTTCCGTCTCCTGCCCTCTACCTGAGCGTCATCACGGTCGCGAAGATCTGGCGCGATCAGGCGCACTCCTGCTGAACCATTGGGAGTACGGGGGATAGGCCATCGAGCCCGGAACGGGGGGAAGCGTCCGGTTGTGGGGCAAATGAACGAGACTCGAACTGAGACCACGGAACGCAGAAGGCCCCGGCCGGTTTCCCGGTCGGGGCCTTCAAGTGCCCGGTGAGGCACTGGCGGAGGATACGAGATTCGAACTCGTGAGGGGTTGCCCCCAACACGCTTTCCAAGCGTGCGCCCTAGGCCACTAGGCGAATCCTCCGCGGCAAACAATACAAGACGTTGAGGGGTGCTCGCGAACGTGATCGTCCGCGGGCGTCCGCCGCTCGTCCGCGGACGTCCGCGGACGATCGGGCCGGAGTTCCGGCCGGAGTCCGGGTCGATTCCGGGGCCTTTCATCCGCTAGGGTGGGGCCAGCCCCTCACGTGGCGCTATCTCACCCAATTCCCCCAGGGCCGGAAGGCAGCAAGGGTAAGTGGGCTCTGGCGGGTGCGTGGGGGGCGCTTTGCGTTCCGGGGCGGGTCCGGCGGCGGCTGCGGGCCGCTGTTGTCGGCGGGCCCGGATAACCTCGTAGACGTGTCGTCCCTTGCGCTGTACCGCCGCTATCGCCCCGAGTCGTTCGCCGAGGTCATCGGGCAGGAGCATGTCACTGCACCGCTGATGCAGGCCCTGCGGAACAACCGGGTCAACCACGCGTACCTGTTCAGCGGGCCGCGCGGCTGTGGAAAGACGACCAGCGCGCGCATCCTCGCCCGCTGTCTGAACTGCGAGCAGGGCCCCACCCCGACCCCGTGCGGGGAGTGCCAGTCCTGCCAGGACCTTGCCAGGAACGGGCGGGGCTCCATCGACGTCATCGAGATCGACGCCGCCTCGCACGGTGGTGTGGACGACGCCCGTGACCTGCGCGAGAAGGCCTTCTTCGGACCGGCCTCCAGCCGCTACAAGATCTACATCATCGACGAGGCCCACATGGTCACCTCGGCGGGCTTCAACGCCCTGCTGAAGGTCGTCGAGGAGCCGCCGGAGCACCTCAAGTTCATCTTCGCCACCACGGAGCCGGAGAAGGTGATCGGGACCATCCGGTCCAGGACGCACCACTACCCGTTCCGGCTGGTGCCGCCCGGCACCCTGCGGGACTACCTGGGCGAGGTCTGCGGCCGCGAGGGCGCCAAGGTCGAGGACGGCGTGCTGCCGCTCGTCGTGCGCGCCGGCGCCGGCTCCGTGCGCGACTCGATGTCCGTCATGGACCAGCTGCTCGCCGGCGCCACCGACACGGGTGTGACGTACGCCATGGCGACCTCGCTCCTCGGCTACACCGAGGCCTCGCTCCTCGACTCCGTCATCGACGCCTTCGCCGCCGGGGACGGGGCCGCCGCCTTCGAGGCCGTGGACCGCGTCGTCGAGGGCGGGAACGACCCGCGCCGTTTCGTCGCCGACCTGCTGGAGCGGCTGCGCGACCTGGTCATCCTGGCCGCCGTGCCCGACGCCGGGGAGAAGGGGCTGATCGACGCCCCCGCCGACGTCGTGGAGCGGATGCAGGCCCAGGCGTCCGTCTTCGGCGCCGCCGAGCTGTCGCGCGCCGCCGACCTGGTCAACACCGGGCTCACCGAGATGCGGGGCGCCAACGCGCCGCGGCTCCAGCTGGAGCTGATCTGCGCCCGCGTGCTGCTGCCCGCCGCCTTCGACGACGAGCGGTCCTTCCAGGCCCGGCTCGACCGGCTGGAGCGCGGCGGGGCCGGCCTGGCGATGGCCGCCGCCGCTGCCGCCGTTCCGCAGCCCGCCATGGGGTACGTCCCCGGCCCCGAGGCGCACGCCATGGCCCCCGCCGGGCCGGGCGGAGGTCCCGCCGCCGCGCGGGCCGCCGCGCGGGCCCCGGAGCCGGAGGCGGCGCCCGCCCCGTCCGTACGGGCTCCCGCGCCCCCGGAGCCGTCCCACCAGGCCGCCCCGGTCGCCGCTCCCCCCGCCGCGCCCGCCGCCCCCGCCCCGGGGGCCTGGCCCGGAGCGGCGCAGCCCGGAGGCGGCGCCCCCGGCGCCCGGCCCGGAGCCGCGGCCCCGGCGGCGCCCGCCCAGGCCCCCGCGCCCGCCCCGGCCGCCTCCGCCCCGGTCGCCCCGGCCGCGGGGGCCTGGCCCAGCGCGGCCGCCCCCGGCCAGGGCACGGCCGCGGCCCAGGCACCGGCTCCGGCCGCCCAGGGCCCCTCCGGGCCCGCGGCCCCCGCGCCCTCCCCGGGCATGGCCGCCGGCGCCGGGCAGATCCAGGCCATGTGGCCCGCGGTCCTGGACGCGGTCAAGAACCGCCGCCGCTTCACCTGGATCCTGCTCAGCCAGAACGCCCAGGTCGCCGGCTTCGACGGCACCACCCTGCAGCTCGGCTTCCCCAACGCCGGAGCCCGCGACAACTTCGCGAGCAGCGGCAGCGAGGAGGTGCTCAAGGCGGTCCTGGCCGAGCAGTTCCAGGTCACCTGGAAGATCGAAGCCGTGGTGGGCGGCGGCGGCCCGGCCCCGGCCGTCTCGTCCTCCTCGTACGCGCCCCCGCAGCCCGCCTACAGCCCGCCCCCGGCCCAGCAGGCCCCCGCGGCCCCGTACCAGCAGCAGCCCCCCCAGTCCCAGCAGCAGCCCCCCGCCCCGCAGCCCCCGGCGCAGCAGGCGCCGCCGCCCGTGGCCCCCGAGGACGACGTCCCGGAGGAGGACGATCCCGACCTGGTCGACAGCGCCCTGACGGGTCACGAACTCATCGTGCGGGAGCTCGGAGCCACGGTTGTGGAGGAATACACGAACGAGTAGGACCCCGGAGTTGGGTGGCCGCACGAATCCGGCCGCGCCGTCCCGGCTAGGCTGAGCAGCGTGAAGGTCCTCGTCATCGGCGGCGGCGCCCGCGAACATGCCCTGTGCCGCTCTCTGTCCCTCGACCCCGACGTCTCCGCGCTCTACTGCGCTCCCGGCAACGCCGGCATCGCCGAGGTGGCGGAACTGCGCCCGGTCGACGCCCTCAACGGCACCGCCGTGGCCCGGCTGGCCGCCGAGCTCGGCGTCGGCCTCGTCGTCGTCGGCCCGGAGGCGCCACTCGTCGCCGGTGTCGCCGACAGCGTCCGCGCCGCCGGCATCCCCTGCTTCGGCCCGACCGCCGCGGCGGCGCAGCTGGAGGGCTCCAAGGCGTTCGCCAAGGACGTGATGGCGGCCGCCGGGGTACCGACGGCGCGCAGCTACGTGTGCACCACCCCCGAGGAGGTGGACGCGGCCCTCGACGCCTTCGGCGCCCCGTACGTCGTCAAGGACGACGGCCTCGCCGCGGGCAAGGGCGTCGTGGTCACCGCGGACCGGGACGCCGCCCGCGCCCACGGCGTGGCCTGCGACCGGGTCGTCATCGAGGAGTACCTCGACGGCCCCGAGGTCTCCCTCTTCGCCATCACCGACGGCGTCACCGTCGTCCCGCTCCAGCCCGCGCAGGACTTCAAGCGCGCGCTCGACGGCGACGAGGGCCCCAACACCGGCGGCATGGGGGCCTACTCCCCGCTGCCCTGGGCCGACCCGAAGCTGGTCGACGAGGTGATGGAGCTGGTCCTCCAGCCGACCGTCGACGAGCTGCGCCACCGCGGCACCCCGTTCTCCGGCCTGCTCTACGCGGGCCTGGCGATCACCAGCCGCGGCACCCGGGTCATCGAGTTCAACGCCCGGTTCGGCGACCCCGAGACCCAGGTGGTCCTGGCCCGGCTGCGCACCCCGCTCGCGGGCGTGCTGCTCAACGCCGCCAACGGCACCCTGGACTCCGAGTCCCCGCTCAGCTGGCACGACGACGCCGCCGTCACGGTGGTCATCGCCTCGCACAACTACCCGGAGACCCCGCGCACCGGGGACCCCATCGAGGGCCTCGCGGAGGTCGCCGAGCAGGACGCGCCCGACGCGTACGTGCTGCACGCCGGGACCCGGCAGGAGGGCGACGCGGTCGTCAGCGCGGGCGGCCGCGTGCTGTCGGTGACGGCGACCGGTTCTGATCTGGCGCAGGCCCGCGAGAAGGCGTACAAGGCCGTCGCGCGGATCCGGCTGGACGGCTCCCAGCACCGTACGGACATCGCGGCGGAGGCGGCCGCAGGGCGCTGATCCGCGACGAGGTGGACCCGCGGGCCCGGTGCGCACGAGGTGCGTCCGGGCCCGCGGGCATGCTCCCGGGCGATTGCATCCGGCCGCGTTCGAACGCACCCAGCTTTACCCAAAGCCATTCCATCGGGTGATCGTCACCCCGACTGCCTGACGTCCGGGCGTGCCCCAACTAGGGTGCGGCGCAAGCATTCCGGCACTTGGCCCACCGGCATTGCGATGTCAGGGGCGGGTGTCACAGTGGGGGAGTGAGCAAAGCCGCCGCAGGGCAGAGGGGGTGAGGTCCGGCCGTGTCCGGAACCGGTTCGATCATGGAAGTGGGCGTGCCGTCCGCGCGTTCCCGCGCCTTGGCCGTGCTGCGGGTACGCAGCAGGGCCCTGGCCGTCGGGCTGCTGCCCGCCGCCCTCGCGGTGGTGCTGGTCACCGCCCGGATGACGGGCCGGCTGGCCGGTGACCCCTGGCCCGCGGTGACCCTGGCCGTCTGCGCCGCCGCCGTACTGGTCCTGCTCGTCGGCGGGGTCTTCGGCGCGGTGGTGCTGCGGGCGAGCCCCGCCGTGACCCCGACGGTCCCGCTGTCGGAGGCCGCCGCGCCCGACCTCTACCGGCTGGTGCGCGACCTGGCCGACCGGATGGACGTGCCGGCGCCCTCGGCGATAGCCCTGACCCCCGACTGCGACAGCTGGCTGGAGGACCGCACCCACGCCGCCCACCGCCGCGCCGGCACGTCCGCCGGCCCGGAATCGGCGCCCGGCGCGGCCCCGGTGCTGGTGATCGGCTCCCCGTTCCTGTGGTGGATGCGCGTCGCGGAGCTCCGGGCGGTCCTCGCCCCGGTCGTCGCCGGGACGGGCCCGTCCGCCCATCCCGACATAGCGGACGCCCGCGGCTTCGTACGCGGGCTGGACGCCGCCGTGGACGTGGGCGGCCGGCCCGGTCTCGGCTGGATCGCCGGGCCCGCGCGGCTGCTGCTGCGGCTGTGCCGGGTCGACGCGGCCGAGATGGAGCGCGGCGTTGCCGCGGCCGCCTCGGAGCGTGCACAGGGTGTGGACTACGGGCTGCGCATCGTCGCCCAGGAGCAGGTCGGCCTCGCCTACGCGGGCTGGGACCGGCTGCTGACCCGGGTCGCGCTGCCCGCCTGGCGGATGGGCCGCTGGCCGGCGCACCTCGACGCCGGAGTGGTCTCCGCGCTGACCGAGCTGTCCCGGCGGGACCGGCTGGCCGAGGGGTTCACCTCGCGCCTCGGCGAGCGGCCCGCCTGCGATCTGCTGGACCAGCCCGGGGTGATCGACGAGGCGACGTCCCTGCTGGCCGCGCGCCTCTTCCACGGCGGTCCCGCCGAGGCGGGGCCCGACTGGTCCCCCGTGGACTGGACGGCGTACCCGGAGGAGGTCGTGGACCGCAAGTGGCGCACCGAGGCGGCCCGCCTGCACACGGCCCTGGACGCGCTGGCCGTCCCGTCCGGCGCGGCCGGTCCGGCGGGCTCCGCCGGCCGGACCGCGGCGCCGGCGCGCACGGACGGACCGGCCGCCCCGGCCCCCTCGGCGGTCCCGGCTGTCCCGGCGACGGCCGCCCCCGCCCTGTCGGCCGCCTCGGCGAAGGCGGCGGCCGCCCCGGCGGCCCCCGTGGCGTCGGTCGCGGCGACCCCGGCCGCCTCCTCCCCGGCCGCCTCCTCCGCTGCGCCGGCGGTCGCGGGCCCCGCCGCGGGCCCCACCGGTCCGGGCCCCTCGGGGGCCTTCACCGGGCCCACGCTGGAGCGGGTGCTCGGCTACCTCACGGACCCCGCCGGTGACGGCGCGGCCGGCGAGGCGCTGGCCGGCCGCCTCAGCGGGGACCTGGCCCGCGAGGAGCGCACCTGCGGCCCGGCCGTGGGCGCCGCGAAGGCGCGCGGCGCGGACGCCGTACCGCTGTTCCCGCTGCAGCCGCCCCGCAGCGGCCGGGACCTGCTGGCCGACCACGTGACCGCGATGGTGTGCTGCGCGGCGGTGGACTCGGCGGGCGCCGCACCCGGGCTGGACTGGCTCGACGGGCCGGTCCTGCTGGTCGGCGGCGCCCGCCGCTCCGACCTGGCGACGCGCGTGCTGTCCCTGGTCGAGGACGGCGACCCGGGGCCGCTACGGGACTGGCTGGCGGATCTGGGCGTCCGCCCGGAAAAGCCGGTCCGGCTGGTCTGACCCCCCGTCCGGGCAGCCCACACCGCCTGCCACAGCTCGTACGGGCAAACGGACGCGAATGTTCCGCTCACGTCAATTCGCGACGAACGGTGACGGAGTGCGTGCGTTATGTGATGTGCTGGGACCGGTCGCGGCACGGTGACCGGAAACGGTGACCGGAAACAGTGCCGCGCAACGGCTCGGGGAACGCCCGTTCGGGGGAGCGAGGGAGGGGAGCGGTCATGGGTGCGGACCAGATCCGGCGTTGGGAGTCAGGTGCGCTCGCGCACGCGGTGACCGACCCCTTCGGGCAGGGGCCCCTGCCCTGGTTCCGGGGCAGCGAGCTCTACTTCGACGACACCGGCCAGGTCGTGCCCTGGTACGTGGACCCGGCCGCCGCGGCCGCCGACACCGGCCGGATCCCCCGCGCCCGGGGCAACGGCGGCCCCCGCACCGCCGACGACGTGCACCGCCAGATCAAGGGGTTCGCCTCCACCGGAGCCGTCACCCCCGGCGAGGCCATCGACTTCCACATCACCGTCGACCCGCCCCAGCAGTTCTCCGTCGACGTCTACCGGATCGGCCACTACGGAGGCGACGGGGCCTCCAAGATCACCACCAGCCCCCGCCTCTCCGGCATCGTCCAGCCGGCGCCCCTCACCGCCGACCGCACCGTCTCGTGCCACCACTGGTGGATGTCCTGGCGCCTCCAGGTCCCGAGCTACTGGAGCGTCGGCGCGTACGTGGCCGTCCTGACCACCGTCGACGGCTACCGCTCCCACGTCCCCTTCACGGTCCGCGACGACCACCCCGCCGACCTGCTGCTCCTGCTCCCCGACATCACCTGGCAGGCCTACAACCTCTACCCGGAGGACGGCCGCACCGGCGCCAGCCTCTACCACGCCTGGGACGAGGACGGCCGGCTGCTCGGCGAGCGGGACGCCGCCATCACGGTCTCCTTCGACCGCCCCTACGCGGGCGCCGGCCTCCCCCTGCACGTCGGCCACGCCTACGACTTCATCCGCTGGGCCGAGCGCTACGGCTACGACCTCGCGTACGCCGACACCCGCGACCTGCACGCCGGCCGCGTCGACCCCACCCGCTACCGGGGCCTGGTCTTCCCCGGCCACGACGAGTACTGGTCGGCCCCCATGCGCCGCACCGCCGAGCGCGCCCGTGAGCACGGCACCTCGCTCGTCTTCCTCTCCGCCAACACCATGTACTGGCAGGTGGAGCTGGGCCCGTCCCCCTCCGGGGTCGACGACCGCCTCCTCACCTGCCGAAAACGCCGCGGCCCCGGGCGCTCCAGCCTCTGGCGCGAGGTCGACCGCCCCGAACAGCAGCTCCTCGGCATCCAGTACGCGGGACGGGTCCCCGAGCCCGAGCCCCTCATCGTGCGCAACGCGACGCACTGGATCTGGGACTCCACCGGCGCCGGCGAGAACGACGAACTGCCCGGCCTGGTCGCGGGCGAGGCCGACCGGTACTTCCCGCGCACGCAGCTCCCCGAGCACCAGGACCGCATCCTGCTGGCGCACTCCCCGTACCTCGACGGCGAGGGTCACCGGCGCCACCAGGAGACCTCGCTCTACCGGGCCCCCAGCGGCGCGCTCGTCTTCGCCTCCGGCACCTTCGCCTGGTCCCCGGCGCTCGACCGGCCGGGCCACGTCGACGAGCGGGTCCAGCGGGCCACGGCCAATCTCCTCGACCGCATCTGCAAGCGCGACTGACACCCCGGGGCGGTGCGGGGGTCTGCGTGCGGGAGAATGGGGGTGCGCTCGTACAGACCCACAGGGAGACCCCGTGTCCGGATTCGTCGAAAAGCCCGAGCCGGTCCAGGTGCCGGGCCTCGTCCACCTCCACACCGGCAAGGTGCGCGACCTCTACCGCGACGGGGACGGCCACCTCGTCATGGTCGCCAGCGACCGGATTTCCGCCTTCGACTGGGTGCTCCCCACCGAGATCCCGGACAAGGGCCGCGTCCTCACCCGGCTGTCCCTCTGGTGGTTCGACCAGCTGGCCGAGCTGGTCCCGAACCACGTCGTCTCCACCGAACTGCCCGCCGGCGCCCCGGCCGACTGGGCCGGCCGCACGCTGATCTGCCGGAACCTCGACATGGTCCCGGTCGAGTGCGTGGCCCGCGGCTACCTCACCGGCTCCGGCCTCGCCGAGTACGAGAAGACCCGTACGGTCTGCGGACTCGCCCTCCCCGAGGGGCTCGTGGACGGCTCCGAGCTGCCCGCCCCGATCTTCACCCCGGCCGCCAAGGCCGCCGTCGGCGAGCACGACGAGAACGTCTCGTACGAGGAGGTCGCGCGCACCGCCGGAGCCGAGACCGCCGCCCTGCTGCGCCAGGCGACCCTCGCCGTCTACGGCCGCGCCCGGGACATCGCGCGCGAGCGCGGGATCATCCTGGCCGACACCAAGTTCGAGTTCGGCTTCGCCGACGGCACCCTGGTCGCCGCCGACGAGGTGCTGACCCCGGACTCCTCGCGCTTCTGGCCCGCCGAACAGTGGGAGCCGGGCCGCAGCCAGCCGTCCTTCGACAAGCAGTACGTCCGCGACTGGCTGGCCTCCCCCGCCTCGGGCTGGGACCCGAAGGGCGAACTCCCGCCGCCCGCACTGCCGCAGGAGGTCGTCGAGCAGACCCGCGCCAAGTACGTCGAGGCGTACGAGCGGCTCACCGGCCTGTCCTGGACCGCGGCCACCGGGACCTGAGACACGAAGAAGCCCCCGGCCGATGGCCGGGGGCTCCTTGCGCTGAGCGGACAACGCGACTCGAACGCGCGACATCCACCTTGGCAAGGTGGTGCTCTACCAACTGAGCTATGTCCGCATGCGCCGTAGCGCGGTACCCACTATACCCAACCCCGCTCCCGTGCGAGACGCACTGCCGTGTGCCGGTTCTCGGCCCCCAGCTTCGTCGCCGCCGAGGACAGGTAGTTCCGTACGGTCCCCTGCGTCAGCGAGGCCCGCTCCGCGATCTCCGCGACCGGCGCCCCGTCCGCCGCGAGTTCGAGCACCTCCGCCTCCCGGGCGGTCAGCGGCGAGTCCCCCGCACTGATCGCGTCGGCCGCCAACTCCGGGTCCACGTACCGCCCTCCGGCATGCACGGTCCGGATCAGCTCCGCCAGCCGCTGCGCCGAGACGGTCTTGGGGGCGAAGGCCCGCACCCCGGCCGCCAGGGCCCGCTTCAGGTGTCCGGGACGGCCGTGGCTCGTCACGATCATGGTCTTGCAGCCGGGGAGTTCGGTCCGCAGCGATGTGGCCACGCTCACACCGTCCGCCCCCGGCATCTGGAGGTCCAGCACCGCCACGTCCGGCCGGTGGGCCCGGGCCATCGCCAGGGCCTCGGGGCCCGAGGCCGCCTCGGCGACCACCAGCAGGTCGTCCTCCAGCGCGAGGAGGGCGGCCAGCGCCCCGCGGATCAGGTGCTCGTCGTCGGCGAGCAGTACGCGTACGGGGTTCACGCCCGGACCTCCTCTTCCTCTTCCTTCGCGTCCCCGCGCAGCCGCCGCGCGGGGATCTCGGCACGGACCCGGAAGCGGCCGCCGGGCGCGGGACCGGCCTCCAGGGTTCCCTCCAGCGCGGCCAGCCGCTCCCGCAGCCCGGCCAGCCCCGAACCGGGCTTGCCGTCGCCGGGCGGGGCCACCGCGGGGACCCCGTCGTTCTCCACGACCAGGACCAGGTCCTCCCCGGCGTCCACGGCCGCGAGCCGGATCACGCAGTGCCGCGGCTCCCCGTGCCGGAGCACGTTCGTGGTGGCCTCGCGCACCACCCAGCCCAGCGCCGACTGCACCGCCGGGGGCAGCGGCCGGCGCTCCCGCAACTCCACCCGGCAGTCGATCCCGGCGGCGCTCAGCACGCCCCGCGCGCCCTCCAGCTCCACCGTGAGGTCGGCCTCGCGGTAGCCGCGCACGACGTCCCGCACCTCCCGCTGGGAGTCGCGGGCGATCTGCTGCACCTCGATCATCTGGTCCACCGCCTCCGGGCGTTCGCGCCGGGCCAGCTGGACGGCCAGCTCGCTCTTGAGGGCGATCACCGCGAGGTTGCGCCCCATCACGTCGTGCAGGTCCCGGCCGAAGCGCAGCCGCTCCTCGGCGACCGCCAGCTGCGCCTGGAGCTCCCGCGACCGGTCCAGCTCCCGTACGGCACGCACCAGCCAGGCGGAGAAGCCGCAGGCCGCGACGAGGAAGAAGCCGCTCAGCAGGATCCCGACGCCGTACCCCACGGCCTCCCCGGCCGGCAGGCCCATGGCGAGCATCACCAGCGAGGTGCCCACCGCCATGGCGGGGGCCGTCAGCAGCATGTGGCGGACCTTGCGCATGCACAGCACCACGGAGCCGCAGGTGAAGCAGGCCAGGCCCAGGACCAGCGTCGGAGCCACCTCCGGGGGCCCGGTCAGCCCGGCCCGGCGCAGCAGGAGCACGGCCAGGCACGCCGCGGCGGTCACGGCGGCCGTGGCCACGGCGAGCCGCGTCGGCCGCTCGCGCCGCTCCACGTGCCAGTCCAGCGCCCTGGAGGAGAGCACCCCGCACAGGACCGAGTGGACGCACACGGTCAGGAAGAGCGAGAAGGGCAGCACCGCCGAGCTGGTGGCGGTCATGGACCCCAGCGCGCCGATGCCGATCGTCATGATCTCTATGAGCACGAAGAAGTGGAACGACCAGCGCGTGTACAGCTCGACCTTCCCCGCACTGCTGCGGTTCCTCCACCATCCGGTCAGCTTCGACACGGTGCCTCCCCCGGGCTCGTCCCGCGTGCTAGCGGCGCGGTTCCCAGCGGAACCACCGCTGGACAGCAAACACGCTGATCGCCGTCCAGGCCAACGTGGTCAGCGCGGCCCCCAGCAGGTCCCCGCCCCCGACACCCCCGGACCAGCCGGCGCGCACCAGGGCCATCACGCCGCTGAGCGGCAGCAGTTCGCAGACCGTGGCCAGCGCGTGCGGCAGTACGTCCGCCGGCACGAACAGCCCGGAGCCGAGCGACGTCAGCAGGAACAGCGGCAGCGTGGTGATGCCCGCGCTCTCCACGTTCCGGGTGACGGCGCCGGTCAGCGCGGACATCCCGGCCAGCAGCACGATCCCGGCGGGGACGGCGGCGGCGATCAGCAGCGGCTCGCGCGGCAGGGGCACGTCGAGCGCGAGGGATCCCGCGACCACGAGGACGGCGATCTGGCCGAGGGCCAGGACGGCGGAGGGCAGCGCGGTCCCGGCCAAGATCTCCAGGTCGCCCGCCTCACCGGTCCGCAGCCGCTTGAGGACGAGCTCCTCGCGCCGGGCGACGTACGCGGAGACCAGGTTCATGTACACGACGAGCATCAGCACCATGCCGATCCCGCCGGTCAAGGTGGCCTCCCCGACGGCGGCCCGGCCGTCCAGGCCGGTCACCGAGGTGCGCAGGACGAACACCATCACCAGCGGCATCAGCAGCGCCACGCTCAGCGCGGCCCGGTTGCGCACCAGCAGCGTGAGCTCGGAGCGGCCGAGCGCCGCGAGGCGCCCGGGGTTCAGGGTCATGGTGGTCATCGGGTCCCCGCCATCGTGTCCTCGGTACGGTCGCCGACGCTCCGGCGGTTCTGCGCGATCTCCAGGAAGGCCTCCTCCAGGGAGGCGGAGCGGGCGTCGAGCCCGCCGAGTTCCACCCCGTGGTCGTGGGCCCAGCGCAGCAGTTCGGTCAGGTCGGCCTGGAGCCGTTCGGTACGGAC
Organism: Streptomyces sp. NPDC058619; assembly: GCF_042717785.1. NCBI lineage: Bacteria > Bacillati > Actinomycetota > Actinomycetes > Kitasatosporales > Streptomycetaceae > Streptomyces > Streptomyces sp. NPDC058619. The sequence continues at coordinate 49,624 of NZ_JBHXQN010000015.1, read as the reverse complement.
CTCCACGTCCCGGCCGTGCGCGGCGGCGCGCAGCGTCAGCGGCAGCCGGGCCGCGGGCACCCCCGCCGGCAGGGTGAAGCGGATCCGCGAGGGCCGCGTCGCGGTGACCTCGGCGGGGGTTCCGGTCAGGACGAGCTCCCCCGCGTGCAGGATCGCGAGGCGGTCCGCGAGCTCCCCGGCCTCCTCCAGGTAGTGCGTGGTGAGCAGCACCGTGGTGCCCTGCGCCCGCAGTTCCCGCACCAGTGCCCAGGTGTCCCGGCGGCCCTCGGGGTCCATGCCGGTGGTCGGCTCGTCGAGGAACAGCACCTCGGGCCGCCCGAGCAGGGCCATCGCCAGGTCCAGGCGCCGCCGTTCGCCGCCGGACAGCTGCTTGACCCGTACGGAGGAGCGCGCGCCCAGCCCCACCAGCTCCAGCGCCTCCGCCGCCGGGCGGGCGCCGGAGGTGACCCCGCCCCACATCCGTACGGTCTCGGCGACGGACAGGTCGGAGGGGAATCCGCCTTCCTGGAGCATCACGCCGGTCCGGGGGCGCACCTGGGCCCGCCGCGCGTACGGGTCCAGCCCGAAGACCCGTACCCGCCCGCCGGTCGGCGCGGCCAGTCCCTCCAGCAGTTCCACGGTGGAGGTCTTGCCGGCGCCGTTGGTGCCGAGCAGGGCGAAGATCTCGCCCCGCCGCACGGAGAAGGAGACGCCCCGGACGGCCTCGAAGCCGCCCGAGTAGCCGCGGCGCAGGTCCTCGACGTCGATCACGGTGTCAGTCATGGATCCAGCCTCACGGCGCCCGGACCGGCCCGGCAGTGCGCGCTGTCATGGCCGCCGATGACATTTGTCAGGGGCGCCGCCGGCCGCGGACGGGCGGCTCGTCGGGAAAGGCCGGAAACACGAAGAAGACCCCGGTCGCAATGACGGGGGCCTTCTTACTCTGAGCGGACGACGAGACTCGAACTCGCGACATCCACCTTGGCAAGGTGGTGCTCTACCAACTGAGCTACGTCCGCATGCACCGCGCTGGACTACGCGCTCGGCAATGCGTGCATCACTCTACCTGATCCACTGTGGTGGTCGGTAAAGTGATGCAGAGCGGGTGACAGGAATCGCACACTGCGCCTTCCCTCTGGAAGAGGGATGTTCTACTACTGAACTACACCCGCACGACCTCTGGGGCTTTGACCTGCGGCCTCGCCCCTCGGCGTGATCCACACACTAGCCGACGAAGGGGGGTGGATGGCAAATCGGCTCTCAGTGGGCCGCGTTGTAGGCCTCGTAGATCCTCTTGGGGATGCGGCCCCGCGGCGGCACCTCGTGGTGGTTCGACCGGGCCCAGGCCCGCACGGCCGCCGGGTCCGGTGCGACCGCCGTGTGCTTGAAGGCCTTCCCGGAGCGGGACTGGCGCCGGCCGGCCGCCACGAAGGGGGCGAGGCCCTTCCGTAGTTTCTTCGCGTTGGCGGGATTGAGGTCGATCTCGTACGACTTACCGTCCAGAGCGAACACGACCGTTTCCGCCGCTTCTCCGCCGTCGATGTCGTCGGAGAGCGTGACTACTACGCGCTGCGCCACGGATATCGGTCCCTTCGTGCGACAACGCCGCCTACTGACGTGCGGTGATGTCGCCTGTGTGGATGTTTCGGAGCAATGCATCTTTCCGTCCCCGTTGCGAAGCGGCAAAAGTCACTCGCACCGGGTGATTCCTTTGTACCTTGATTCCCATTGCATTGCGAAGCCCAGTTAATTCTCTCCGCGTGTCCCGCCGCAATGCCGAGAGCGTGGTTTTCCGGCGGATTTTGCGAAGCGTTGGTGAAGCCGAATCGATCCGGCGATCAAGGGTGAAGGATATCTACCCGCGTAGAAATTTTCGCCGGGTACGCTGAGGGAACCGCCTTCGCACCAACCACCACACGGGAGTGCCAGTGGCACGCGTCGTAGTCGACGTCATGCTCAAGCCGGAGATCCTCGACCCCCAGGGCCAGGCGGTGCAGCGTGCACTGCCGCGTCTGGGCTTCGAGGGGATCGCCGACGTCCGCCAGGGGAAGCGCTTCGAACTGGAGGTGGAGGGACCGGTCGACCAGGCCGCCCTCGACCGCATCCACAAGATGGCCGAAACGTTCCTCGCCAACACCGTCATCGAAGACTTCACCGTGAAGGTCGAGGCCTGACGGTGACCACTCGCATCGGAGTCGTCACGTTCCCCGGAACGCTCGACGACCGTGACTCGCTGCGCGCCATCCGCCTCGCGGGGGCCGAGCCGGTCTCGCTCTGGCACCGCGACAAGGACCTGCACCAGGTCGACGCGGTCGTCCTCGCGGGCGGCTTCTCCTACGGGGACTACCTGCGCGCCGGGGCCATCTCCCGGTTCTCGCCGGTGATGGAGACCATCATCGAGCAGGCCAGGGGCGGCATGCCCGTCCTCGGCATCTGCAACGGCTTCCAGATCCTCACCGAGGCCCACCTGCTGCCGGGGGCGATGCTCCGGAACAACCACCTGCACTTCATCTGCCGCGACCAGAAGCTGCGGGTGGAGAACGCGGAGACCGCGTGGACCGGCGACTACACCGCCGGCCAGGAGATCTCCATCCCGCTCAAGAACGTGGACGGCCGCTACACCGCCGACGAGCGCACACTCGACGAACTGGAAGCCGAGGGGCGCGTGGCCTTCCGGTACGTCGTCGACGGCGACGTCGCCGACGGAGCCGGCAACCCCAACGGGTCGCTGCGCGACATCGCCGGCATCAGCAACGCCGGGGGCAACATCGTCGGCCTCATGCCGCACCCCGAGCACGCGGTGGAGCCGCTGGTCGGCACCGGCCGCACCGACGGCATCCCGTTCTTCACGTCGGTCCTGAAGAAGCTGGTCAACGCATGAGCCTGGACACGGTCAAGAACGCCGCCGAGACCCCGGACGCGGCCCAGCCCTGGAAGGAACTCGGCCTCAAGGAGGACGAGTACGCCCGCATCCGGGAGATCCTCGGCCGCCGCCCCACGGGCGCCGAGCTCGCCATGTACTCGGTCATGTGGTCCGAGCACTGCTCGTACAAGAGCAGCAAGGTCCACCTGAAGCAGTTCGGCGAGAAGGCCCCGCAGAACGACGCCATGCTCGTCGGGATCGGCGAGAACGCCGGCGTCGTCGACGTCGGCCAGGGCTACGCGGTCACCTTCAAGGTCGAGTCGCACAACCACCCGTCCTACATCGAGCCCTACCAGGGCGCGGCCACCGGCGTCGGCGGCATCGTCCGCGACATCCTGGCCATGGGCGCCCGCCCGGTCGCCGTCGTGGACCCGCTGCGCTTCGGCGCCGCCGACCACCCCGACACCAAGCGCGTCCTGCCGGGCGTGGTCGCGGGCATCGGCGGCTACGGCAACTGCCTGGGCCTGCCGAACATCGGCGGCGAGGTCGTCTTCGACGCCTGCTACCAGGGCAACCCGCTGGTCAACGCCGGCTGCATCGGCGTGATGAAGCACGAGGACATCCACCTCGCCAAGGCCTCCGGCCCCGGCAACAAGGTCATCCTCTACGGCGCCCGCACCGGCGGCGACGGCATCGGCGGCGTCTCGGTCCTCGCGTCCGAGACCTTCGACGACACGAAGCCCACCAAGCGCCCCGCGGTCCAGGTCGGCGACCCGTTCCAGGAGAAGCTCCTCATCGAGTGCACCCTGGAGATCTTCAAGGAGAAGCTGGTCGCGGGCATCCAGGACCTCGGCGGCGCCGGGCTCTCCTGCGCCACGAGCGAGCTGGCCTCCGCCGGTTCCGGCGGCATGCGGGTCGAGCTGGACACCGTCCCGCTGCGCGACGCGACGCTCTCGCCCGAGGAGATCCTCATGAGCGAGTCGCAGGAGCGCATGTGCGCGATCGTCGAGCCCCGTCACGTCGACCGCTTCATGGAGATCTGCGAGAAGTGGGACGTCATCGCCACCGTCATCGGTGAGGTGACCGAGGGCGAGCGCCTGGAGATCTTCTGGCACGGCGAGCAGATCGTGGACGTGCCCCCGGGCACCGTCGCCCACGAGGGCCCCGTCTACAACCGCCCGTACGCCCGCCCCGAGTGGCAGGACGCGCTCCAGGCGGACGACGCGAACAAGCTGCCGCGTCCGGCCACGTCGGCCGAGCTGCGCGCGCAGGTGCTCGCGCTGGTCTCCTCCCCGAACCAGGCCTCGAAGTCCTGGGTCACCGACCAGTACGACCGCTTCGTACAGGGCAACACCGTCCTGGCGCAGCCCGAGGACGCGGGCATGATCCGCATCGACGAGGAGACCAACCTCGGCGTCGCCATGGCCACCGACGGCAACGGCCGCTTCGCCAAGCTCGACCCGTACACGGGCGCGCAGCTGGCGCTGGCCGAGGCGTACCGCAACGTCTCCGCGACCGGTGCCAAGCCCCTCGCGATCTCCGACTGCCTGAACTTCGGCTCGCCGGAGGACCCGGGCGTCATGTGGCAGTTCGCCGAGGCCTGCCGCGGTCTCGCGGACGGCTGCCTGGAGCTGGGCACCCCCGTCACCGGCGGCAACGTCTCGCTCTACAACCAGACGGGCGACACCGCGATCCACCCGACCCCGGTCGTGGCGGTCCTCGGTGTGATCGACGACGTCAACCGCCGTACGCCGATGGCGTTCGCGGAGGCCGGCCAGCTGCTGTACCTGCTGGGCGACACGTCCGAGGAGTTCGGCGGCTCGGCCTGGTCCCAGGTCGTCCACGACCACCTCGGCGGCATGCCGCCGAAGGTGGACTTGGGCCGCGAGAAGCTGCTCGGCGAGATCCTGATCTCCGCCTCGCGCGACGGCATGGTCGACGCGGCGCACGACCTGTCCGACGGCGGCGTGATCCAGGCGCTCACCGAGTCCTGTCTGCGCGGTGGCAACGGGGCGCGGATCGTGGTGCCCGAGGGACTGGACGCCTTCACCTTCCTGTTCTCCGAGTCCGCGGGCCGGGCCATCGTGTCCGTTCCGCGCAGCGAGGAGCTCCGCTTCACCGACATGTGCGGTGCGCGGGGCCTGCCGGCCGCCCGCATCGGCGTGGTGGACGGCGAGGAGATCGAGGTCCAGGGCGAGTTCACGCTCCCGCTGGCCGAGCTCCGCGAGGCCCACGAGGCGACGATCCCGGCACTGCTCGCCTGATCCCGCTCCGTCCCGAGCCCCCGTCCGGATGCGTTCCGGGCGGGGGCTCGTTCGTGTCCGGAGGGCCTGCGCCGGTCTTGTACGTGATTACGTAATGACGTAGCTTCGGGCTTATGGAGCTCGAGGAACGCGTCGCGGAGCTGGAACGCCGCCTGGCCGCAATGGAGTCGGAGCGGGCGGCCGCCGTCCGGACGGAGCCCGTCGAGGGGGACTTCTGGGCCCTCGAGGGCTGGAAGGAGCAGCTCGCCGCGCTCGGCGCCGACGGGGGCGGAGTCCTGTTCACGGGCGCCGTCACCCTGCCCACCGGAGAGCGGTACGAGTGGCAGCAGGCCGCGGTCACCGGTTCCCTCCTCGGGGGCGGGGCCCACGACGCCCCCGGAGAGGGTGCGCACGACGGGCCCGACGGCGCGCGCACCGCCGAGTCGCTGGCGGCCCTCGGCAGCCCCGTACGGCTGCGGCTGCTGCGGGAGATCCTGGCCGGCCGCCGCACCGCCGCCGAGCTGACCGCCCTCGACGGGGTCGGCACGAGCGGGCAGGTCTACCACCACCTGCGCCAGCTGACCGCCGCCGGCTGGCTGCACCCGGCCGGCCGGGGCCGCCACGAGGTGCCCGGCGCGCGGGTGGTCCCGCTCCTCGTCCTGCTGTCCGCCGCGACCCCGTGAGGTGAACCCGCTGTGCCCAAGCCCTTCCACGTCCTCTACCGGATCCTGCTGGTCCTCGCGTTCGCCATGATCGCGGTCGACCTCGCCGTCGGCCTGCCCTTCGGCATGCTCTGGTTCCTGCTCTGCGCCGGCGCCGGGGCGCTGCTCCACGCGGCCGTCGGGGTAGGAGCGGCGCGCGGCGCCCGCACCGACGAGCCGCCGATCGAGGTCGAACCGCCCGTGTCGGGGCGCTGGTCCGCCCTCAACAGCCCGGCCGACCGGGTGCCCAGTCACGGCACCCACCGCTACGGCCAGGCCTGCGCCATCGACCTCGTGGCCGAGGGCGAGCCGGGCTCCGGCCGGGAGCGGCCCGCCTTCGCCGCCCTGCGGCCGCTGGTCCGCCGCCCCGCCGACTTCCCGGCCTTCGGCGCCCCGGTCCTCGCCGTCGCGGACGCCACCGTGGTCCGTACGAGCGACCGGGCCCGCGACCACCTGAGCCGCAACTCCGTTCCGGCCGCGCTGTACCAGATGCTCCTCGCCGCCGGTTTCCGTGACCTCGGGGGTGTCGGCCCGGTCCTCGGCAACCACGTGGTCCTGGACCTCGGGGAGGGCAGGTACGCCCTCTACGCCCACCTGCGCCGCGGCTCCCTCACGGTGCGCCCGGGGGACCGCGTCGCGGCGGGCCGGCGCCTCGCCGACTGCGGCAACTCGGGCAACTCCACCGAACCGCACCTGCACTTCCAGCTGATGGACGGCCCGGACCCGGACACGGCCCGCGGACTGCCCTTCACCTGGCGGGGCGTGGGCGTCCCGGCCGCCGGGGCCCCCTTCGACGCGGGCGCACCGGTCCGGCCGTCCTGACCGTCCTGACCGCCCCGACGGTCGGATCCGGCTGATGGCGTCGCCCGCGTCGTGACCGCACCGAGCGGGATTCCGTGGTCTTCGCACCCGTTCCGGGCCCGGGCGGCAGACTGCTGCCCGATCGCGGCCGAGGGCGCAACGAAGGCCGCCGAGTAGGGTCGGGTCATGCCGCCCGCCAGGAAGAAGCAGCGCGCCTACGACCCCGCCCGGATCCGTACGGCCGTCACCGCACAGTTCGGCCACGTCGCCCGCGCCGTCGGGGAGTTGACCCCCGGGCAGCTGGAGCGGCCCAGCGGGCTCGGGGACTGGACCGTCGCCGACCTCGCCGCGCACGTCGCGTGGATCGCGGACTCCCTCGCGGCCGGCCTGGACCGGCCGCCCGCCGCCGTCGCCGAGCTGTCGGCCGTCGAGTGGCCCTTCGCCACCGCCTCCCTCGCCGGGAAGATCTCGGAGGCCGCCCGGGAGACCCTGGGCGGCGCCCCGCTGCCCGAGCTGTACGAGCGGGCGGGGGCCCGGCTGGCCGGCGCCCTCGACGCCCACCCCGGCCACCGCGTGCTGGACCTGTGGATCGGGGACATGACCCTGGCCGACTTCCTCGTCACCCGGACCGTCGAGCTGGTGGTCCACACCGACGACCTGAACCGGGCCGCCGGACTGGACGTCCCCGTCGACCGCCAGGCCCTGGCCGCCTGCACCCGGCTGCTCGCCGACGCCCTGGCCGTCAGGGCGCCGGGCGGAGCGGTCGAGGTACGGATCCCCCCGTTCGCGGTGGTCCAGTGCATCGAGGGCCCCCGCCACACCCGCGGCACCCCGCCGAACGTGGTGGAGACCGACCCGCTGACCTGGATGCGGCTCGCGACGGGCCGTACGCGCTGGTCGGAGGCGCTCGACGGGGCCCTGGTGCGGGCCAGCGGAGAGCGGGCCGACCTGTCCGCGCTGCTCCCGCTGATGAGCTGAGCGGAACCGCTCCGGCGGCCGCTCCGTCACAGGGTCATGCGTACTCTCCGCAACCTCACCCCCGGCCTGGCCCTCGTCCTCGCCCTCGCCGCCTGCGGCGGCGGAGCGGGGGAGGAGCCGGCCGATCCGCTGCCCGGCGGCCAGGGCTCCTGGCGCGTCGAGTCCCTGACGACCGGCGGCCGGACGCTCCACGCGCCCGCAGAGGCCCGCCTCGACCTCGCCGGGCACGAGGCCAAGGGCAACTACGGCTGCAACGGCTTCACGGCGAAGGTGGTCCCCGAGGGCGGCGCCGCCCTGACCGTCACCCCGGGCATGTCGACCACCATGGCCTGCGCGAACCAGGCGTTCGAGATCGAGTTCGCCAAGCTGTTCCGCGGCAGGCTCACCGTCGACCGCGGCCCCGACCGGCTCATCCTGAAGACCGCCGACGGGAGCACCCTCGCCATGACCTCCGAACCCCCCGTCCCGGACGCCCCGCTCACGGCCACCGAGTGGACCGTCGACTCCCTGGTCAGCGGCGCGAGCGTGTCCTCCGTCCCCGCCGCGGCGGCCGGCCGGGCCCGCTTCACCCTGGCCGCCGACGGCACCGCGAGCGGCAACCTCGGATGCAACCGGTTCAGTTCCAAGGCCACCGTCGACGCAGCCACCGTCGTCTTCGGGCCGCTCACCACGACCCGGATGGCCTGCCAGGGCCCCGAGGGCGAGGTCGAGCGCACCCTGACCGGCCTGCTGGGCAGCGGCCCGCTCACGTGGAAGGTCCAGGGCGGCAAGCTGACCCTGACCGCCCCCGACGGCACGGGCCTGGGCGCCACGGCGGGCTCCGCCGCGGAGTGACCCCGCCCCGGCCCGCCCGGCGGGGACGCCCGCGCCGCGGCCACGGCGCCCCCCGCCGGGGGCGCCCGCCCGGCGCCCGCGCACCGCCCGGCTCAGACCGGATACGGCAGCAGCCCCGCGTCGGTCTTCTCCCAGGCCGCCCGCAGCTCCGCCAGCCGGGCCGGCTCCACGGCCGCCCTGTCGGCCTGCTCGCGGACGTCCCCGGCCAGTTTGAACAGCTGGTCCCGGCCCGCCCTGCCGCGGTAGTACTTCCAGTCGCCGCGCCGCAGCGCCCGCTCCCCGCGCACCCGCCAGAACAGGTCCCGCTCGCCCGGCTTCTCGCCGCGCAGCAGGTACCCGGCCAGGCTCACGCCGTCCAGCGGGTACGCCCGGTGCGGCCGGGTCCCGGCCACCTCCAGCAGCGTCGCCGTCCAGTCCGGGCTGAACACCGGGACGCGGCTGACCTGCCCGCCCTCCAGGCGCGCGGGCCAGCGGGCGATGTTCGGGACCCGGATGCCGCCCTCCTGCAGCGACGCCTTGTTCCCCGACAGCGGCCAGTTGTACGAGAACCGCTCGCCGCCGTTGTCGCTGGAGAACACCACCAGGGTGTCGTCCTCCTGGCCGGAGCGCTTCAGCGCCTCCAGGACCTCGCCGACCGACCGGTCGAGGTCCTCGACCAGCTGCTTGTACTTCTCGACCGAGCCGCCGTCCTGGTGCCACAGCGCCCGCCCGTCGCCCGCCTTGATCCGGCGGACGATCCCGGCGCTCTCCTTCGTGTCGCCCTCGGCGATCCACGGCCAGTGCGGAGTCGTGTAGTTGAGGTTCAGCAGCCACGGCTTGCCGTGGTGCTCACGCCCCACGAACCCGCTCGCCCGCTCGGTGATGATCCGCGTGTAGTAGCGCAGGTCCTTGTACTCGGTGTCGCCCTCGTAGAGGTCGTACTCGCCGCCCAGGCCGAGCTTGGAGTAGTACTTCAGGGCCCCGCCGAAGTTGCCGAAGAACTCGTCCCAGCCGGACTTCGTCGGGCTGTAGTCGGGCAGGTGGCCCGCGTGCCACTTCCCGATCAGCGCGGTGGAGTACCCCGCCCCCTTCAGCAGCGAGGCCAGCGTCGGGTGGGTGGGCTCCAGGCCCACCGACTTGTCGGCGATCGGCTCGGCGAGACCGCCCTGGGTACGGGCCGGGTAGCGGCCCGTGTACAGGCTGAACCGGGTTGGGGAGCAGGTCGACGACCCCGAGTAGGCGTCGGTGAACCGGACGCCCTGGCGGGCCAGCCGGTCCAGGTTCGGGGTCTTGATGTGCGGGGACCCGTACGAGGACAGGTCCGCCCAGCCCAGGTCGTCGCCGAGGATGAACAGGATGTTCGGACGCCGGGACCGGCGGCCCCGCGCGGCGCGGAACTCCCGCTCCTCGGAGGCCGCGTGGCGCTCCTCGGCGGCCTGCGCCGGCGAGGAGCCCAGACCCACCGCGGCGGCGGCCGCCGTCACGCCGACCGCACCCCCGAAGGCACGCCGGGACAGGGGGGACTCGTTCGAGCTCACAGAGGTACTCCAGGGCACGGCCCGCCGGCCTGCCCGGGGGCGGCGCGCAGCGGCGCACGGCACGGCGGGGCGGGCTCGGACGGGGAGCAGGAAAAAGAAAAGGGAATGCGAAAGGAAAAAGGCGATGCCTACGCGCAGCGACGACAGATGGCGCTCGCGACACGGACCAGGTCCACGTGCCGGCGCTCGACGAGGGTGACGGAGCGGTCACCGGGAGGCTGCACGGGGCGGAGCTTGTACGAACCGACAGGCGCCTGTCAACCAGGGCATTCCGGATTTCGAGACGGTCACCCTCCGCACGGACCGCCCGACTGTCCGCACTGTGACTTTTCCCTGACCATCCCCAATTCGGACCAGTGGTCGATCTCGCCTACACTTGGAGCCGTGCCTCGTGGTGATGGACGACTCAACCACGACCTGCTCCCCGGAGAGAAAGGCCCCCAGGACGCTTGCGGCGTCTTCGGTGTCTGGGCTCCGGGTGAAGAGGTCGCCAAGCTCACCTACTTCGGACTGTATGCACTACAGCACCGCGGACAAGAGTCCGCGGGAATCGCTGTGAGCAACGGTTCCCAGATCCTCGTCTTCAAGGACATGGGCCTCGTTTCCCAGGTCTTCGACGAAACCTCTCTCGGCTCGCTCCAAGGTCATATCGCGGTCGGTCACGCCCGCTACTCGACCACCGGGGCCTCCGTCTGGGAGAACGCCCAGCCGACCTTCCGCGCGACCGCCCACGGCTCCATTGCCCTGGGTCACAACGGCAACCTGGTGAACACCGCCGAGCTCGCCGAGATGGTCGCCGACCTCCCCCGTCAGGACGGCCGCGCCACCCAGGTGGCCGCCACGAATGACACCGACCTCGTGACCGCCCTCCTCGCCGGTCAGACCGACGACGACGGCAAGCCCCTGACCATCGAGGAGTCGGCCACCAAGGTCCTCCCGAAGGTCAAGGGCGCCTTCTCACTCGTCTTCATGGACGAGGGGACCCTCTACACCGCCCGTGACCCGCAGGGCATCCGCCCGCTGGTCCTCGGCCGCCTGGACCGCGGCTGGGTGGTCGCCAGCGAGACCGCCGCCCTCGACATCTGCGGCGCCAGCTTCGTCCGCGAGGTCGAGCCGGGCGAACTCATCGCGATCGACGAGAACGGCCTGCGCACCTCGCGTTTCGCGGAAGCAAAGCCCAAGGGCTGTGTCTTCGAGTACGTCTACCTGGCGCGCCCGGACACCGACATCGCCGGCCGGAACGTCTACCTCTCGCGCGTCGAGATGGGCCGCCGTCTGGCGCAGGAAGCCCCGGTCGAAGCCGACCTGGTGATAGCGACGCCGGAATCCGGCACGCCCGCCGCCGTCGGATACGCCGAGGCCAGCGGGATCCCGTTCGGCGTCGGCCTGGTCAAGAACGCCTACGTGGGCCGGACCTTCATCCAGCCCTCGCAGACGATCCGCCAGCTCGGCATCCGGCTGAAGCTCAACCCCCTCAAGGAAGTCATCCGGGGCAAGCGCCTGGTGGTCGTGGACGACTCGATCGTCCGCGGCAACACCCAGCGCGCCCTGGTCAAGATGCTCCGCGAGGCCGGCGCGGCGGAGGTCCACATCCGGATCTCCTCGCCGCCCGTGAAGTGGCCGTGCTTCTTCGGCATCGACTTCGCGACCCGGGCCGAGCTCATCGCCAACGGCATGACGGTCGACGAGATCGCCACCTCCATGGGCGCGGACTCCCTCTCGTACATCTCGCTCGACACGATGATCGAGGCGACCACCATCCAGAAGCCCAACCTCTGCCGTGCCTGCTTCGACGGCGAGTACCCCATGGAGCTGCCCGACCCGCAGCTCCTGGGCAAGCAGCTCCTGGAAACCGAGCTCGCCGGCGGCTCGGACGCCGCCGACGCGCTCCGCCGCCCGTAGGCCGGATTCCCGTCCGGCCCGCTCCACCTGCGCCGGGCCCTGTCTTTGAGGCTTCTCCCAGGGCCCGGCACCACCCGCAGTAACGACACGAAAGCTCTCTCCTGTCATGACAGAGAAGACCACCGGTGCCAGCTACGCAGCCGCAGGCGTGGACATCGAAGCGGGCGACCGCGCCGTCGAGCTGATGAAGGAGTGGGTGAGGAAGACGCAGCGCCCCGAGGTCCTCGGCGGCCTCGGCGGCTTCGCCGGCCTCTTCGACGCCTCTGCCCTCAAGCGCTACGAGCGCCCCCTGCTGGCCTCCGCCACCGACGGCGTCGGCACCAAGGTCGACATCGCCCGGCAGCTCGGCGTGTACGACACCATCGGCCACGACCTGGTCGCGATGGTCATGGACGACATCGTCGTCTGCGGCGCCGAGCCCCTCTTCATGACCGACTACATCTGCGTCGGCAAGGTGCATCCCGAGCGTGTCGCGGCCATCGTCAAGGGCATCGCCGAGGGCTGCGTCCTCGCCGGCTGCGCCCTGGTCGGCGGCGAGACCGCCGAGCACCCGGGCCTGCTGGGCCCGGACGACTTCGACGTCGCGGGCGCCGGCACCGGCGTCGTGGAGTACGACCGCCTCCTGGGAGCCGATCGCATCCGTACGGGGGACGCCGTCATCGCGATGGCCTCGTCCGGTCTTCACTCGAACGGGTACTCGCTGGTCCGGCACGTGCTCTTCGACCGGGCCGGAATGTCCCTGGACCAGGAGATCGCCGAACTCGGCCGCACCCTCGGCGAGGAGCTGCTGGAGCCCACGAAGATCTACTCCCTGGACTGCCTGGCCCTCACCCGTACGGCCGAGGTGCACGCGTACTCGCACATCACCGGCGGCGGCCTCGCGGCCAACCTGGCCCGGGTCATCCCGGACCACCTGCACGCCACGGTCGACCGTACGACCTGGGCCCCCGGCGCGATCTTCGACCTGGTCGGCAAGGCCGGCCGGGTGGAGCAGCTGGAGCTGGAGAAGACGCTGAACATGGGCGTCGGCATGATGGCCGTCGTACCCGCCGAGTCGGTGGACGTGGCGCTGACCGCGCTGTCCGACCGGGGTGTCGACGCGTGGGTCGCGGGCGAGATCCTGGACCGCGGCGACCGTACCGAGGGCGCCACCCTGACGGGTGCCTACGCGAGCTGAACAGCACCGAAACCCGGCCCGGGGCTAACGCCCTGGACCGGGTTTCGGTTTTCTGACCTGCTGTGCCGACGCCGTGGGCGTCAAGCGCCACGGCGGTGTGCCGACGGACCGGACTCGTCGTCCTCGTCGTCGTCATCGCCGTTGTACCGAGCCGCGTACTGCGCGTACGGGTCGTCGTCGTCATCGTCCTGATCGTCATCGACCTCGACCGGCTCGCTGATAGGCAGCGGCTCCGTCGGCGATGCGCCCAGCTCGTTGGCCAGACGCGAGAGATCAGTCCCGCCGCTGTTGTACTTCAGCTGGCGGGCGACCTTTGTCTGCTTGGCCTTGGCCCGGCCGCGCCCCATGGCTCGACCCCCTCGGTGACGGGGCTCGACGGCCCCAGAGTCTGACACGCGTTCATGGTTCGGAGCGGGCTCTCCGTGGAGAGACCGTCCGTAGGGGTTTAACGGTACCTGCTTCCGCGGCCATACGGTACGCCGCCCGCATGACGCGCCCCGGTGCAGAACCGACGAGGCACCCCGTCCTCGCTGGTCAGCTGCGATTTTAACCCTTTCCTGGCGGGCGACCCGCCGAAGCGCAGTGAGTTCCGTCTCGCCGCGCCCCGGCGGACGCCCCCCAGGGGCCCCCGGAGGGGTCAGACCGCGCGCGCGGCGCGGGCGTCGGACATCCGCTGCTCGGCGATCCGGTCCGCCGCGGCGGCCGGCGGAATGCCGTCCGCCTTCGCACGTGCGAATATGGCGAGGGTGGTGTCGAAGATCTTCGCCGCCTGGGCCTTGCAGCGGTCGAAGTCGAAGCCGCGCAGCTCGTCGGCGACCTGGATCACGCCGCCCGCGTTGACCACGTAGTCCGGGGCGTAGAGGATGCCGCGGTCCGAGAGGTCCTTCTCGATGCCGGGGTGGGCGAGCTGGTTGTTCGCCGCACCGCAGACGATCTTGGCGGTCAGCGCCGGGACCGTCTCGTCGTTCAGGGCCCCGCCGAGCGCGCAGGGGGCGTAGATGTCCAGGCCCGGGACTCGGATCAGCGCGTTCGTGTCCAGGACCGCCGTGACCTTCCCCGGGTGCTTCTCCAGGATCCGGTGCACGGACTCTTCCCGTACGTCCGTGATGACGACCTCGGCGCCGTCCTCCAGCAGGTGCTCGACCAGGTAGTGGCCGACCTTGCCCACGCCCGCCACGGCGACCTTGCGGCCGCGCAGGGTCGGGTCGCCCCACAGGTGCTGCGCGCTGGCGCGCATGCCCTGGAAGACGCCGAAGGCGGTGAGCACGGAGGAGTCGCCCGCTCCGCCGTTCTCGGGGGAGCGGCCGGTCGCCCAGCGGGTCTCGCGGGCCACGACGTCCATGTCGGCCACGTAGGTGCCGACGTCGCAGGCGGTCACGTAGCGGCCGCCGAGGGACTCCACGAACCGGCCGTAGGCCAGCAGCAGTTCCTCGCTCTTGATACCGCCTTGATCCCGGCCGGCGGGGTCACCGATGATCACGGCCTTGCCGCCGCCGAGGTCGAGACCGGCGAGGGCGTTCTTGTACGACATGCCGCGCGAGAGGTTCAGCGCGTCCTGGACGGCTTCCTCGTCCGAGGCGTACGCGTGGAAGCGCGTACCGCCGAGGGCGGGGCCCAGGGCGGTGGAGTGGATCGCGATGACGGCCTTGAGGCCCGTGGCTCGGTCCTGGCACAGCACGACTTGCTCGTGGCCGCCCTGTTCCGTACGGAACAGGGTGTGCAGGACGCCGTCGGTCATTTCGGTCACGGTGGTGACTCCCATGGAAGAGATGCGGCGGAATGACGCCCGCCCTGCGGGTGGGGGAGGGCGCGCTGGGAGCAGCGTAAGACCTGCGGGGCGGGCTGAGGCGACCTGTCCGGGGATCGGAACCCTCCCGGAGTACGGACGCCCGTGCGCGGGGCTTTCCGGCCGCCCGCGCGCCGGTCCGAGCACCCGTCCGCCACGCTGCCGGCGCCCGGGAGGTGAACCGGGCCCCCAATGGGGGGAGGTACGAGGGCGTGAGCGAATCCCCCGAGCCCCAGCTGCCCGCCGCCCGCACGGCGCCGAACGTCCCGTACGCCTCCTACCTGCGCGTCTACGAGCCCCTGGCCGCCTTCCCCGAGCCGGAGCGCGCGCACTGGGCCGACTACGCCCGGCGCGGGGTGAGCCCGACGGCCCAGGACGAACTGCGCCGGTCGCTGGCCGACTTGGTACGGGTGCCCGTGGTGGGGGTCCCGGCGCAGGAGAGCGCCGACGCCTTCACGGCGGAGGTCGGCGGGGTGCTGCTGGTCTGCCCGTGGCGCACCCGGCTCCGGGGCTGGCTGGCGCTCCAGGAGCTGGTGGAGTGGTTCCCGCTCCCGGTGCTGGACGCGGCGCTCCCGCCGGACGCGCGCCGTCGGGCGACCGACGCGTACGAGCGCTGGCGCGTGCGGAACCCGGACGCCCGCCCGTGGATCCGTACGGGGGTGTGGCAGGTTCCGCTGCGCTGGTTCGTGCTGGTGGCGGACGAGGAGCGGGAGTACGTGCCGGGCGAGCGGCTGCGCTACCGGACGCCGATGGTCCAGGCGCGCCGGCGCCTGGCGCGGGCGCTGCGGGTCCTGCGGGAGGCGGAGGGGTACGGGATGCTCGCCGACGGCCTGGTGGAGGTCGGGAGCTGGCTGGAGGAGTTCCACCCGGGCTCCATGGTCGAGCTGGACTACGGCGGGCTGCTGCACGCGCTGCCGGCGGACCGGCTGGCGGGCGACCGCTCGGCCCGGGACCTGGCGTCGGGCCTGGACGCGCTGCGGAAGGGGGACGGCGAGGGCGCGGCCGAGGCGTACGAGGAGCTCGCGGAGCGCTGGAGGGCCGTGCGGGAGCGGCTTTTCGCGAATTAGGCCGGAAGTAGGTGCAACGGCCGGATCTCACCCCTGGAGCGGGTGCACGTACCGCTGTCTATCGGTCGATCGGCCATAAGTGCCTGATCAGAGCCCTGATCGTACGATTTGGGACGTAGTGCCGGGACCTTCGTCCCGATACGGGCCATTGGCCCAAGCGTGACGGACCGCACTATCTACACCCTTGCGCCCTTCCCCTACCCTCGTGCCAAAATAGGACAAGGAGTCCGGGGAGGGTTCCTTCCGTCCAACTAAGGGCGGAATGCTCGGCATTGCGCTCTACGGGGGGTCTGACGACTCCTGATCGCTCTGTGACTGATCGTCACAGTGGGGTGACTGTCCGTTATGGGGCGGTCCATCGGCTTCCGCCGCTGATGAACACCTCGGAGGGCAATTCCGTCGGTTTGGCCCTTGGGGCTGGACGGATGGTGTAGTTGTAGTGCCGAGGACAAGCCGTTCGTCCTATAACCGACTCGGCCCGCGTATGTCCATTTCGGGCAACGCGGGCCAAGGTGCAGAATTTAGAGGAAAGAACCGAGATGGTTCGGTTCTCCCGAGGAGGCCGCTCATGACCGCTCGCACCCCTGATGCCGAGCCGCTGCTGACCCCGGCTGAGGTTGCCACGATGTTCCGCGTGGACCCGAAGACGGTCACCCGTTGGGCCAAGGCTGGCAAGCTCACGTCCATCCGCACCCTGGGTGGACACCGCCGTTACCGCGAGGCTGAGGTCCGCGCACTGCTTGCGGGAATTCCGCAGCAGCGCAGCGAGGCCTGAGGTTCCGCAGCACCCCTGCTTTAACGGGTCGTATTCGGGTCCCCCAATCCGATGAAACCCGCTTTGCTTCATGCGACCGAACCTGCCCCAACAGGTTCACCAGTCGTTGATCGCGCTGGACTCCGCCGGGTCCAGCGCGATTTTTTTATGCCCAGGTCAGGGCGGTCACGGGCGGAAGCGGGTGGCCTGGAGCGATAGGTGCCATTGCACATATTAAATCGAGAGCGCGTAGGGGTGCGATAAAAGTACACGTCTCAAAAACCCGTACGGTGACTCCCGTCACAGATGATCACTCTTGTACATCCGGCGATGCACCCCGTAAGGGGAGGTCCCGCGCGGAGCGCATCATGCGAACGGGGGATTCTGCGGCCGGGCCGGGCCGGGTCGGGCCGGGCCGGGTCGGGTCAGTACGGGTCGGGTCAGCACGGGCCCGGGTTGGGTCGGTCGGCCCCCGGCGCCGCCGGGGCGCGCACGCGGCGCGTCGGGCCGCGTACGGCGCGCCGGACCGCGTACGGGGCGTGTTGGGGCGCCCGCGGCCCTCCGAGGGCCCCAGGGGGCCTCCCAAGGCCGTTGCCGAGGCGCACCCCGCCAACGCGTCAGGGCCCGTATCCCCTGGGGGATACGGGCCCTGACGTTACTGCGAACCTGACGGGACTTGAACCCGCGACCTCCACCTTGACAGGGTGGCGAGCTAACCAACTGCTCCACAGGTCCTTGCTTGGCTGCCGGTCACCCGGCTGCGAAACAGACTGTACAGCAGCTCAGGGGGTGCAGTCGAACCCGATCAGGGGGCCGCGGCATCCACCGCCTTCACGATCCGCTTGTCGGAGACCGGGTACGCCGTCCCGAGCGCGTGGGCGAAGTAGCTGACCCGCAGTTCCTCGATCATCCAGCGGATGTCGGTGACCGCGGCCGGGACCGGACGCCCCTTCGGCAACTGCTCCAGCAGCCAGGCGTACTCGTCCTGCATCTCGTGGACCTTCTGCATCCGCGTCGTGTCGCGCTGGACGCCCGTCGGCATCTGCTGGAGCCGCCGGTCCACCGCCACCAGGTAGCGCATGAGGTCTCCCAGGCGGCGCAGGCCCGTGAGCGTCACGAAGCCGGCCGGCACGAGGGCCGCCAGCTGCGTCTTCACGTCCTGCAGGTTCGCAACCAGGGTCAGGCTGCTCGTGGCCTTCAGCCGGCGCTCGCAGGCCTGCCAGGCGGCCAGCACCTGCTGCACCTGCCCGACCGTGCGGACGGTCGTGTCCACCAGGTCGGCCCGGACGGCCTCGTAGAGCTTGCGGAAGGCCGCCTCGTCCCACGCCGGGCCGCCGTGGTCGGCGATGAGCCGGTCGGTCGCCGCGGTAGCGCAGTCGTCGAACAGCGCCTGGATGGAGCCGTGCGGGTTCCGGGACAGGGCCAGCTTCTGCTGGTTGGTCAGGTGGTCCGAGGCGAACTTCGCCGGGTTCACCGGAATGTTCAGCAGGATCAGCCGCCGGGTCCCCAGCCACATCGCCTGCTGCTGCTCCGCCTCGGTGTCGAAGAGCCGTACGGAGACGGATCCGCCCTCGTCCACCAGCGCCGGGTACGCCTTCACCGGCTGGCCCGCGCGCCGGGTCTCGAAGACCTTGGCCAGCGTGCCGATGGTCCAGTCGGTCAGCCCGGAGCGCTCCACCGACTCCCCGCCCGCGCGCTCGGCGGTCGCCGCGGCGGCCTGGGAGAGCGCCTGGCGGGCCTTGGGCTTCAGGCGCAGCCGCAGGGCCTCCAGGTCCTTGTCCTCGGCGAGGTTCTTGCGGCGCTCGTCGACGATCCGGAAGGTGATCTTGAGGTGGTCCGGGATGCGGGTCAGGTCGAAGTCCTCGGCCGCGACCGGTACTCCGACCATCCGCTGGAGCTCGCGCGCCAGCGTCACGTGCAGGGGCTCCTGCAAGGGCACGGCGGTGGCCAGGAAGCGGCTCGCGAAGTTCGGCGCGGGCACGTAGTGGCGGCGGATCGGCTTCGGCAGCGAGCGGATCAGCTCGGTGACGACCTCCTCGCGCAGCCCGGGGATCTGCCAGTCGAAGCCCGCGTCGGTGACCTGGTTCAGCACGTGGAGCGGGACGTGCACGGTCACGCCGTCCGCGTCCGCCCCCGGCTCGAACTGGTAGGTCACCCGGAACTTCAGCTGTCCCTGGTGCCAGGAGTCCGGGTAGTCGGCCTTGGTGACCCCGGCCGCCTTCTCCGTCAGCAGCATCTCGCGCTCGAAGTCGAGGAGTTCGGGCTCCTCGCGCTTCTTGTGCTTCCACCAGGAGTCGAAGTGAGCCCCGGACACCACGTGGTCGGGGATCTTCTGGTCGTAGAAGTCGAAGAGCGTCTCGTCGTCCACGACGATGTCGCGGCGCCGGGCCCGGTTCTCCAGCTCCTCCACCTCGGTGAGGAGGCGGCGGTTGTCGGCGTAGAACTTGTGGTGGGTCTTCCAGTCGCCCTCGACCAGCGCGTTGCGGATGAACAGCTCGCGCGAGACCTCGGGGTCGATCCGGCCGTAGTTGATCTTCCGCTGGGCGACGATCGGCACGCCGTACAGCGTGACCTTCTCGTAAGCCATGACGGCCGCCTGGTCCTTCTCCCAGTGCGGCTCGCTGTACGTGCGCTTGACCAGGTGCTGCGCGAGCGGCTCGACCCACTCCGGCTCCACCTTGGCATTGACCCGGGCCCACAGCCGCGAGGTCTCCACCAGCTCCGCCGACATCAGGAACTTCGGCTGCTTCTTGAACAGCGACGAGCCCGGGAAGATCGCGAACTTGGCGGACCGGGCGCCCAGGTACTCGTTCTTGTCGGTGTCCTTCAGACCGATGTGCGACAGCAGGCCGGCCAGCAGCGAGACGTGGATGACCTGTTCGGGGGCGTCGGCCTCGTTGACGTGGATGCCCATGGACCTGGCGACCGTGCGCAGCTGCGAGTAGATGTCCTGCCACTCCCGGATGCGCAGGAAGTTCAGGTACTCCTGCTTGCACATCCGGCGGAACGAGGAGGAGCCGCGCTCCTTCTGCTGCTCGCGGACGTAACGCCACATGTTCAGGAACGCCAGGAAGTCGCTGGTCTCGTCCTTGAAGCGGGCGTGGTTCTGGTCGGCCTGCGTCTGTTTGTCCGAGGGCCGCTCCCGCGGATCCTGGATGGACAGGGCGGCCGCGATGACCATGACCTCGCGGACGCAGTTGTTCTTGTCGGCCTCCACCACCATGCGGGCCAGGCGCGGGTCCACGGGCAGCTGGGACAGCTGGCGGCCCATCGGCGTGAGCCGCTGCCCCTTCCTGCCCTCGGGGGAGGACTTCTCGCCCTGCTCCAGCGCGCCGAGCTCCTGGAGCAGCTGGACGCCGTCGCGGATGTTGCGGTGGTCCGGCGGGTCGATGAAGGGGAACTTCTCGATCTCGCCGAGGCCTGCCGCGGTCATCTGGAGGATGACGGAGGCCAGGTTGGTCCGCAGGATCTCGGCGTCCGTGAACTCCGGGCGGGAGAGGAAGTCGTCCTCGGAGTAGAGCCGGATGCAGATGCCGTCCGAGGTACGGCCGCAGCGGCCCTTGCGCTGGTTGGCGCTGGCCTGCGACACCCGCTCGATGGGGAGGCGCTGCACCTTGGTGCGGTGGCTGTAGCGGGAGATCCGGGCGGTGCCCGGGTCGATCACGTACTTGATGCCGGGGACGGTCAGCGAGGTCTCGGCGACGTTGGTGGCCAGAACGATCCGGCGGCCCGTGTGCTGCTGGAAGACCCGGTGCTGCTCGGCGTGCGAGAGGCGCGCGTAGAGGGGGAGGACCTCGGTCAGGCGGAGCCCCCGCTTCTCCAGCGCGTCCGCGGTGTCGCGGATCTCCCGCTCGCCGGAGAGGAAGACCAGGACGTCGCCCGGCCCCTCGGCCTGCAACTCGTCCACGGCCTCGCAGATCGCGGTGATCTGGTCCCGGTCGCTGTCGTCGCCCTCCTCCTCCAGGAGCGGGCGGTAGCGGACCTCCACGGGATAGGTGCGGCCGCTGACCTCCACGACCGGAGCGTCTCCGAAGTGCCGGGAGAACCGCTGGGGGTCGATGGTCGCCGAGGTGATGATCACCTTGAGGTCGGGGCGCTTGGGCAGCAGCGTGGCGAGGTAGCCGAGCAGGAAGTCGATGTTCAGCGACCGCTCGTGCGCCTCGTCGATGATGATCGTGTCGTAGGCGCGCAGCTCGCGGTCCGTCTGGATCTCGGCGAGCAGGATGCCGTCCGTCATGAGCTTCACGAAAGTCGCGTCCTGGTCCACCTGGTCGGTGAACCGGACCTTCCAGCCGACCGTCTGGCCGATCTCGGACTTCAGCTCCTCGGCGATGCGCTCCGCGACCGTGCGGGCCGCGATCCGGCGGGGCTGGGTGTGCCCGATCATGCCCCGGACGCCGCGTCCCAGCTCCATGCAGATCTTGGGGATCTGCGTGGTCTTGCCGGAGCCGGTCTCGCCCGCGACGATCACGACCTGGTGGTCGCGTATCGCCTCGGCGATCTCGTCCTTCTTCTGGCTGACGGGCAGGTTCTCGGGATACGTGACCTCCGGCATCCGCGAGGCGCGCCCGGCGAGCCGCTCGGCGGCCTTCGAGGCCTCCGCGGCGATCTCGTCGAGTACGGCCTGCCGGGCCTCGGGCTTGCGGATGCGGCGGGCGCCCTCGAGGCGGCGGCCGAGGCGGTGCGCGTCACGGAGGGAGATCTCACCGAGAAGCGTCTGCAGGGCGGCGAAGGAAGTAGACATACCTGGTCGAGGATCTCACCCGCGGCGGTCGGGTGGCGAACGCATTTGTGCCCCTCCCCGTACCATTTCGGGACGAGTACCCCAGTTGTGTGAGTGAGAGGCAGCCCACCTTGTCCCGCCGTCGCCGTTTGTGGTGCCTCGCGGCGGCCGCACTCGCGATGCTGCTGGGGGTGCTGGCGGGTCCGCCGACGACGGCGGCCCCCGGCCCGGCTCCGGCTCCGGTCTCCACCGCGGTCCTCGCGGTGGCTGCGGCTTCCGGCGCGGTCCAGGTCGCCCTCGCGGCGGCCCCCGGCGACCGGGGGCCCGTCTGCGACCCGGGTGCCCCCGGCCGGGGCGGCGTCCCCGCCGTCCCGGCGCGCGCCGGGGCCGACCACGCCCAGGGCCCGGCGGCCCGGCCGGCGCCCGAGGAGCCCCGGCCGCACGGCACGGCGCCCGTACGGGTCCCCGTACGCGGGCCCGACCGGCAGGCGCCCGGCCCGGTGGAGCTCTCCGTGCTGCGCGTCTAGGGGCCCGGTCTCCCCGGCCCGCCCACCACCCCACCCGCAGTCCTGGAGCACCCGCATGCCCTCTCCCGCGTCCTCTTCCTCCCGCAAGCCCCTGCTGTACGCCGCCGGCGTCGCGCTCGCCGCGCTCACCCTCGGGGTCGTCAGCTGGCAGGCCACCGCCCCCGCGGACAAACCCTCCGGCGGGCCCGCAGCCGCCGCCTCCGCCTCCGCGCCCCCGGCCGACCCCGCCGCCGCGCTGAAGGCGCTCGCCCGCCGCGCTTCCGGCGACAAGCTCGCCGTCGGCCGCGCCGACGCGCCCGTCGTCCTGATCGAGTACTCCGACTTCAAGTGCGGCTACTGCGGCAAGTTCGCCCGCGACGTCGAGCCCGCCCTGGTGAAGAAGTACGTCGACGACGGCACCCTGCGCATCGAGTGGCGCAACTTCCCGATCTTCGGCGCCGAGTCCGAGGCGGCCGCCAAAGCCGCCTGGGCGGCCGGGCAGCAGGACCGGTTCGCCGCCTTCCACGCCGCCGCGTACGCCGACGGCTCCAAGGAGAAGGGCTTCGGCGAGGCCCGCCTCCTGGAGCTGGCCCGCCAGGCCGGCGTCCCGGACCTGGAGCGCTTCGCGCGCGACGCGGCCGGCGAGCAGGCCGCGGCCGCCCTGGCCGGGGACCGGGAGGAGGGCTACTCCATCGGCGTCACCTCCACCCCGTCCTTCCTCGTCAACGGGCAGCCGATCGCCGGCGCCCAGCCGCTGGCCGCCTTCGACGCCGCGATCGCCAAGGCCGGGGCGGCGGCCCGGAAGTGACCGACATCGGATACCTGGCCGCCCTGCTCGGCGGCCTCCTCGCCCTGCTCAGCCCGTGCAGCGCGCTGCTGCTGCCCGCCTTCTTCGCGTACTCGATCGACTCGGCCTCCCGGCTCCTGGCCCGGACCGGGATCTTCTACGCGGGCCTGGCCACCACCCTCGTACCCCTGGGCGCGGCCGGTTCGTACGCGGGCCGCTTCTTCCACGGCAACCGCGACGCGCTGGTCCTCGCCGGCGGCTGGCTGATCATCCTCCTCGGCCTCGCCCAGATCCTCGGCCTCGGCTTCGCCTCCCGGCGCGTCTCCGAGCTGTCCGGGCGGATCCGGCCGACCACCGCCCTGTCGGTGTACGCGCTCGGCGCCGTCTACGGGCTGGCCGGCTTCTGCGCCGGCCCGATCCTCGGCAGCGTCCTGACGGTGGCGGCGGTCAGCGGCAGCCCCGCCTACGGCGGCCTGCTGCTGGCGGTCTACGCCCTGGGGATGGCCGTACCGCTGTTCGTGACGGCCCTGCTCTGGGAACGGTTCGACCTCGGCCGGCGGCGCTGGCTGCGCGGGCGGGCCTTCTCGGCGGGCCGCTTCTCCCTGCACACGACCTCGCTGCTGTCCGGGCTGTTCTTCATCACCCTGGGCGCGCTGTTCCTCGCCTACGACGGGGCGAGCGCGCTGCCGGGCCTGCTGGACGTCGACGACTCGTTCGCGGTGGAGCAGCGCGTCCGCTCGCTGGCCGGCCGGGTCCCCGACGGGGCGCTGCTCGGGCTGGTCGCGGTCGGGGCGGCCGCCGCGGGCCTGGTCCGGTGGCGCCGCCGGACACGGCCGGCGGCCGGGCCCGCCGGGGCGGCCGAGGGGGAGTAACGGCGGAAGGCCCCGTCCGAGGGACGGGGCCTTCCTGTGGTGGCTGGGGCCGGGGTCGAACCGGCGACCTATCGCTTTTCAGGCGATCGCTCGTACCAACTGAGCTACCCAGCCACGAAACCGTTTCCGGCTTCAGCGAACCTGACGGGACTTGAACCCGCGACCTCCACCTTGACAGGGTGGCGAGCTAACCAACTGCTCCACAGGTCCTTGCATTGTGCGAGAACAAGTCTCGCACATGGTGTTGCGTACCCCCAACGGGATTCGAACCCGTGCTACCGCCTTGAAAGGGCGGCGTCCTGGGCCACTAGACGATGAGGGCTAAAGGCCCGCCGGGCACTTCTCAGCGCGTCGGGGACGTGAGAAGCATATGGGATCCGGGGAGCTATCGCCAAAACGGTTTCCTCCGGAGGGACAATGGCCCGGTGCTGGAGATGACGCGCGAGGAGTTCGAAGAGCTCGTCGCAGAGGCCCTGGACCGCATCCCGCCGGAGCTCACGCGGCTGATGGACAACGTGGCGGTGTTCGTCGAGGACGAACCTCCCGCCGACGACCCCGAGCTGCTGGGGCTCTACGAGGGGACCCCGCTGACGGACCGCGGCGAGTGGTACGCCGGGGTGCTGCCCGACCGGATCACCATCTACCGCAACCCCACGTTGCGGATGTGCGAGGACCGGGAGAGCGTGGTCGCCGAGACGGAGGTCACCGTGGTGCACGAGATCGCCCACCACTTCGGCATCGACGACGACCGCCTGCACGAGCTGGGCTACGGGTGACCCGGTCGGCCCCCGGCGGTGACGGCGGCCCGGCCGGTTCCGGCGTCGACCCGCACGTGCCGTGCCGGCGCACCGAGCCGCAGGGCCGGGTCCTGGCGGCCGTGGCGGCGGGCGGGGCGGTCGGGGCGTCGGCACGGTACGGCGTCGCGCTGCTGTGGCCGGGCGGGCCCGGGGCCTTCCCGTGGGCGACCTTCTGGATCAACGCGGCCGGCTGCGCGCTGATCGGCGTACTGATGGTGCTGACCGGCGAGGGCGGCCGTACGGCGCACCCGCTGGTGCGGCCCTTCGCCGGGGTCGGCGTGCTCGGGGGCTTCACCACCTTCTCGGCCTACGCCCTGGACTTCTCGCGGCTGCTGGACGAGGGGGAGGCGGGGACCGCGCTGGCGTACGCCGGGCTCACCGTCGTGGCCGCGCTGGGCGCCGTGTGGGGGGCCGCCTCGCTGACCCGGCGGGCCGTCGGGGGTTCCGGGTGAACTGGCTGCTGGTGGTGGCGGGCGCGGTCGTCGGCGCGCCGCTGCGGTACCTGACCGACCGGGCGGTGCGGGCGCGGCACGACACGCCGTTCCCCTGGGGCACCTTCACGGTCAACGCGGCCGCCTGCCTGGTGCTCGGCGCGCTGGCCGGGGCGGCGCTGGCCGGAGCCTCCTCCTCGCGGCTGGACCTGCTGCTGGGGACCGGGCTGTGCGGGGCGCTGAGCACGTACTCGACGTTCTCGTACGAGACGCTGCGGCTGGCCGAGCGCGGCCGGACCTTCCTGGCCGCGGCGAACGTGGGCGCTTCGGTGCTGGTGGGGCTGGGCGCCGTCCACCTCGGGTCGCAGGTGGCGCGGCAGCTGTTCGCCTGAGGCCGCCGGGGTCCGCGCGCAGCGGGTGTGCGCGGGGGCGTGTCCCTTGCGGGTCAAAGGGAGTTGGGCACATTGACCCGCACATGCGGACTGCTCATCACCTCATCACCCATGTCCCGGAGGTGCCCCGTGCGCCAGTTGTCCGCATCCCTCCGCCTGGCCGCCGCCGCGCTCGCGGTCGCGGCCTCGGCGGGCTGCATGAGCATCGGCGAGGACGCCGCCAAGCCCGGGCCCTCCTCCTCGGCCGACCGCGGCGCCGCGTCGGGCGGCTCCTCCGGCACCGGCCGCGGTCCGGGTGTCCAAGGCAACGGACAGGGCGTCAAGGACGGTACGGGGACCCGTGACGGCAAGGCCAAGGAGGACGGCAAGGCCTCCGGCGCAACCGGGGCCACCCCGAGCCCGGGCGCCCCGAGCGGCGCGCCGGGGGCACCCTCCCCGTCGGCGGGACCCGGCGGCGGCGCGGGCGGCCAGGGCCCCCAGGAGCCGCCGCCGGGCGGCTCGGGCGGATCCGGGGGTTCGGGGGGCGGTCAGCCGCCGGCCAGCCCGACCCCGGAGCCCCCGCAGCCGACGCCCCCTGTGACGGAACCCACTCCGTCGCCGCCGGCCCAGCCGACCCCGGAACCGCAGCCCAGTACCCAGCCCCAGCCACAGGTGTAGCCCGCGCGGATGCTCCGCCGCCGGGTCGGCAGGCCCTCCCGGGAACGGGATCGTCGCAGGTCAGGGCGTCACTCGAGGGAGTGACTTGCCAGACCCGGGGGAGGGTGCGTATGGTTATAGATCGTTTGATCCCATTGCCCGGCGCCGACTCCGAAGAGCGCCGTGTGGCGCGTACTCTCCCCAACCGTGGCTGACCGCATTGAGGCGGTCGATTTGCGATTCACGGAGTTTGGGCGCGTGCCGAGACTCCGAGAGGTTTCGCATTTCGCATGTCCATTTCCAGTTCTGACCGTTCCGTCATGCCCGAGAACGACTCCAACGAGATCGTCGACGCCGAGGCCCTCGTGGTCACCGAAGCCATTGAGGCCATCGAGGCGGACGAGATCATCGAGGCCCTTGAGGCCGACGTGAACGACGACGTGAACAGCACCGACCTGAACACCGACGACGAGTCCTTCGAGGACTCCGCCGACGACTTCGACGGCGGCGACGACGCCGACGCCGAGCCCACGATGACCTTCAGCGACCTCGGTCTGCCGGACGGCATCGTGCGCAAGCTCGCCCAGAACGGCGTCACCGCCCCCTTCCCGATCCAGGTCGCGACCATCCCGGACGCCCTGGCCGGCAAGGACATCCTCGGCCGCGGCCGCACCGGCTCCGGCAAGACCCTCTCCTTCGGTCTGCCGACCCTGGCCTCGCTGGCCGGTGGCCACACCGAGAAGAAGAAGCCCCGCGCGATCATCCTCACGCCGACGCGTGAGCTGGCCATGCAGGTGGCGGACGCACTCCAGCCCTACGGCGACGTCCTCGGCCTGAAGATGAAGGTCGTCTGCGGCGGTACGTCGATGAGCAACCAGATCTTCGCCCTGGAGCGCGGTGTCGACGTCCTCGTCGCCACCCCGGGCCGTCTGCGCGACATCATCAACCGCGGCGCCTGCTCCCTGGCGAACGTCCAGGTCGCGGTCCTCGACGAGGCCGACCAGATGGCCGACCTGGGCTTCCTGCCCGAGGTCACCGAGCTGCTCGACCAGATCCCCGGCGGCGGCCAGCGCATGCTCTTCTCCGCCACCATGGAGAACGAGATCGGCACCCTGGTCAAGCGCTACCTGACCAACCCCGTCACGCACGAGGTCGACAGCGCCCAGGGCAACGTCACGACCATGACGCACCACGTCCTCGTCGTGAAGCCGAAGGACAAGGCGCCGGTCACGGCCGCCATCGCCGCCCGCAAGGGCCGCACGATCATCTTCGTCCGCACCCAGCTGGGCGCCGACCGCATCGCAGAGCAGCTCGTCGAGTCCGGCGTGAAGGCCGACGCGCTGCACGGCGGCATGACGCAGGGTGCCCGTACCCGCGTCCTCGCCGACTTCAAGGACGGCTACGTCAACGCGCTCGTCGCCACCGACGTCGCCGCCCGCGGCATCCACGTCGACGGCATCGACCTCGTCCTGAACGTGGACCCGGCCGGCGACCACAAGGACTACCTGCACCGCTCGGGCCGTACCGCCCGCGCCGGCAAGTCCGGTGTCGTCGTGTCGCTGGCGCTCCCGCACCAGCGCCGCCAGATCTTCCGCCTGATGGAGGACGCGGGCGTCGACGCCACGCGCCACATCGTCCAGGGCGTCGGCGCCTTCGACCCGGAGGTCGCCGAGATCACCGGTGCGCGTTCGCTCACCGAGGTCCAGGCCGACTCGGCGAACAACGCCGCCAAGCAGGCCGAGCGCGAGGTCGCCGAGCTCACCAAGCAGCTCGAGCGCCTGACCCGCCGTGCCGGCGAGCTGCGCGAGGAGGCCGACCGCCTGGTCGCCCGCTCCGCCCGTGAGCGCGGCGAGGACCCGGAGGCCGCTGTCGCCGAGGTGGCCGAGGCCGCCGAGGCCGAGGTCGCGGCTGCCGCCGCTGCCGCTGCCGCCGAACTGGCCGCGCAGGAGCGCCGCGAGGAGCAGCGCGCCCAGCGTGACGACCGCGGCAACTTCGAGCGCCGTGACAACCGCGGTGACAACCGCGGTGGCGACCGCGGCGGCTTCCGCGGTGGTGACCGCGGTGGTTTCCGCGGTGGTGACCGTGACAACCGCGGTGGCCGTCCGTCCGGTGGCTTCAACCGTGACGACCGTGGTGGCGACCGTCCGTCCGGCGGCTTCCGCTCCGGTGGCGACCGTCCGTCCGGCGGCTTCCGCTCCGGTGGCGACCGTCCGTCCGGTGGCTTCCGTTCCGGTGGCGACCGTCCGTCCGGTGGTTTCCGTCGCGACGACCGCCCCTCGGGTGGCTTCAACCGCGATGACCGTGGCGGTGACCGTCCGTCCGGTGGCTTCCGTTCCGGTGGCGACCGTCCGTCCGGTGGTTTCCGTCGCGACGACCGCCCCTCGGGTGGCTTCAACCGTGACGACCGTGGTGGCGACCGTCCGTCCGGTGGTTTCCGCCGTGACGACCGCCCCTCGGGTGGCTTCAACCGCGATGACCGTGGTGGCGACCGTCCGTCCGGCGGCTTCCGCTCCGGCGGTGACCGTCCGACCGGCAACGGCACCTTCCGCCGCGACGACCGTCCGACCGGCAACGGCACCTTCCGCCGTGACGACCGCCCGTCCTCCGGTGGCTTCCGCTCCGGCGGCGCCGGCGACCGTCCGTACGGCCGTCGCGACGACAACCGCCCGTCCGGCTCCGGTTCGACCGGCTCCACGGGTTCCTTCGGTGGCCGCCGCGACGACAAGCCGCGCTGGAAGCGCAACGGCTGATCCCGGCCCGGCTCGGCCGAACCGGCTGAACTGAGCGCCTGACAGGGCCCCCACGACATCGTCCTGGGGGCCCTGTCGCGTCCGCACCGGCGCCCCGGCCCGTGGCCGGCGGGCGGCCGACAGGCCGGGCACCGGATACCCGATCGGCTGACCGGCGCTCTGCGGCTATGCTCTGGGGTGAGCGCGTGGAGGGCCATTAGCTCAATTGGCAGAGCAGCGGACTTTTAATCCGTTGGTTGTCGGTTCGAGTCCGACATGGCCTACTCGTCGCGGCGTCAGCCGGGACGTTCTGACGTGCTCGTTCTGTGGCCCGCCCGGGATCCTCCGGACGGGCCACAGCTCTGTGTACGGGTCCGCAACTCGGTGATGCCGCCGAAGAGTTCCCGACAGCCTTGCTTTCCACCGCTGTTGGGGGAGGTCCGGGCGGGCGAAAAGGTCTGCGCATTTCCCCGGAATAACCGGCCTTTTGGGCCAGTTGCAAGGCTCTGACCTGCGGTGATGGCGTTCCTGGGTGCTGCCGGGAGGTTAATTGGCCGGTGCCTGCGCCCTGATGGCGTAGAGTTGTGTTTACCGACGCGGGGTGGAGCAGCTCGGTAGCTCGCTGGGCTCATAACCCAGAGGTCGTAGGTTCAAATCCTGCCCCCGCTACTCCGTACGAAGGCCCGGTTCCCCTTGGGGAGCCGGGCCTTCGTCGTGTTCCCTCCCCGGCGGCACCGTCGGGCTGCCGTCACCCGATCGGCCGCCGCCGGGTCGCCCCGGGGGTGTCCGGGGCGACAGCCTTGAGGGGGAGGCGGCGGCGGCCCGCACCCGTGCGAGGACCGGGCGGCAGGAGAGCGGCGTGGCGGGGCTGGGCCAGCGGGACAGCGGTGAGCGCGCGGGCGGTGCCGGGACCGGTACGGCCCGCCGGGTGGTCCGGCTGCTGCCGGCCGTGTTGATCGCCCTCGGGTTCTTCTTCGACGTGATGACCCCGCCCAGCTTCACCGGGTCCCCCTTCTTCACCGCGGCTCCGCTGATCGCGGCTCCGCTGTTCAGCTTCCGGGCCACGGCGCTGACCGGGGCGCTGGCCTCGCTCGCGGTGGTCCTGCTGCACCTCCACAACGGCACCACGTGGAAGGTCGAGGCGATGACCGAGCTGGCCACCGTGGTGACCGTGTCCGGGCTGGCGCTCCTGATCAACCAGGTGGTGCGGCGCAGCGGGGAGCGGCTCGCCTCGGCGCGCGGGATCGCCGAGGCCGCGCAGCGGGCGGTGCTGCCTACGCCGGCCGAGCGGATCGGAGGCCTGCACGTCGCGGCCTCGTACGAGGCCGCGCAGGCCGACGCCTTCATCGGAGGGGACCTGTACGCCGTCCAGGACACCCCGCACGGAGTGCGCCTGGCGGTGGGGGACGTGCGAGGCAAGGGGCTGGGCGCGGTGGAGGCCGTCGCCGTGGTGTTGGGGGCCTTCCGGGAGGCGGCGGAGAGCGAGCCGACGCTGGAGGGCGTGGCGCGGCGCCTGGAGCGCGCGCTGGCCCGGGAGGGCACCCGGCGGGACAGCCTGGACGCGGTGGAGGGGTTCACCACGTGCGTGCTCGGCGAGATCCCCCCGGGGGCGGAGGTGCTGCGGCTGGTGAACCGGGGTCACCCCGAGCCGCTGCTGCTGCACGCGGACGGGAGGCTGGCCGTCCTCGCCCCGGCGGATCCGGCCCTGCCGCTCGGTCTGGGCGAGCTCGGGGGGTGGCCGGACCGGGCCGACGAGTGGGCCTTCCCGGCGGGAACCACGCTGCTGCTGTTCACGGACGGGCTGACGGAGGCCAGGGACGGCGCCGGGGTCTTCTACGACCCGGCGGAGCGACTGCGGGGACGGGTCTTCCCCGGGCCGGACGCGCTCCTCGGCGCCCTCGGCAGTGATGTGCGGCGGCACACGGGCGGCGGCGCGACGGACGACATGGCGCTGCTCGCGGTGGGGCGGCCGGCGCAGGGGCAGCCGGAGCGGCGACGGACCGTCCCGGTGGTGCCGCGGGACGAAGGGTCGTAGCGGTACGTGGCCGAAGAGGCGCTCTCCGCAAACGGTGTGATGACCCGTCATGTCGCGCCTGTGGCTGGAGAGGTGGTGGAATCGGCGGGACTTTGCGGTCTTTGATCCGATTCTGTGGTGAAAGATGCTGGCCAAAGCTGTTCGGTGCGTGGCTGATTGGTGAGAACGATCAATCGCAACAGCTTGGAATCACTCCCCTGCGTCTATTACCTTTCGATAACGCAGCGCGGTCGTCCCGGCCGTCGCAAGAGACGGCGCCGTGCGTGTGTTCGCCATGAGGAGTGTGCCCCGGTGGCCTCCAACCTGCCCGCTCCCGAAGGCACCGAGATCCAGGAGCAGCCCACCGCGGGTGCCTGGGGCGAGTGGAACCCCACGGAGGACTCGGTCCGTCCGGTACGCGGCAAGCACCGGGTGGCCAGGCAGCGCGGCGGACTCGCCCGCAGCTCCACCGTGCTCGGCGTCGGCGTCATCGCGGCGGTCGGCGCGGGCGGCATCGCCACGGCGCAGGACCGGCCCCAGGTCGCGATATCCCTGCCCTCCCTCCCCTCGCTGCCCGACGTGATGGACACGGGATCCTCCGGCGACGAC
The DNA here is from genome assembly GCF_042717785.1 of Streptomyces sp. NPDC058619. Taxonomy (NCBI): domain Bacteria; kingdom Bacillati; phylum Actinomycetota; class Actinomycetes; order Kitasatosporales; family Streptomycetaceae; genus Streptomyces; species Streptomyces sp. NPDC058619. The sequence continues at coordinate 18,526 of NZ_JBHXQN010000015.1, read as the reverse complement.
GCCCGCCGGACGGACGCCGGTTCCGCGGAGAGGGCCGCGGCCGCCGCCCGGAGCGGGATCATCCCGCGCCGGGCGGACCGGGGCGCCGACGCCGGAGAGGTGCTGCGCAACCGCATCCTCCAGCAGGCCGAGTCCCAGCAGGACGCCGCCGAGGCGCAGGCCCGGGCCGAGGCCGAGCGGATCGCCCGGGAGGCCGCCGGCCAGGAGGCGAAGGACAAGGGCGAGGAGGCCCGCAAGGCCGCGGAGAGCGCGGCGGCGGAGAAGGCGGCCGCGGAGGCCGAGGCGAAGACCGCCCGGGAGGCGGCGGAGGCCCGCGCGGCCGCGGAGGCCAAGGCCGAGCAGGAGCGCGTCGCCGCACCGTCCGGCGGCTACTCCCTGCCGACGTCCGCGTACACCCTCACCTCGCGCTACGGCGCCGCCGGCTCGATGTGGTCCTCCGGGCACCACACCGGCCTCGACTTCGCCGCCCCGACCGGCACCCCGGCCAAGGCCGTGGCCGCCGGGAAGATCGTCTCGGCCGGCTGGTCGGGCGCGTACGGCTACCGGATCGTGCTGGAGCTGGAGGACGGCACGGAGGTCTGGTACTGCCACCTGTCCTCGATGTCGGTGACCTCGGGTTCCGTCGGCGCCGGCGAGACCATCGGCCGCGTCGGCGCCACCGGCAACGTCACCGGGCCCCACCTCCACCTCGAAGTGCGGACGGGCGGCTCGACGGTGGACCCGATGGCGTGGCTCAACTCCAAGGGCCTGAAGGTCTAGAGCGAACGGGACCGGTCTGGCCCGGCCCCCGACCCCTCCGGTACGGCGCTCGCGTGTCCCTGCGCGGCGGGCGGCCGGGGACCCGGTACGCCCACCCCCGCGGGCGCGCCCGCGGCGACCGTCCGGTCCGCCCTGTCCGCCCGGTCCGAGGCGTCGTACGAGGGCGGCAGCAGCTCCTCCATGACCGCCGCCCGGGCCAGCGCGGGCCCCGCCGTCGCCCGCTGCTCCCAGAGCCGGTGCAGCAGCTCGCGCTCCCGTCCGGCGAAGTCGGCCTCCCCCGGCGGCCCGCCCCTCCGGGCCCGGTTCCGCAGCAGCGCCAGGGCGGCCGCGTCCGCCCCGTACCGGGCGACCGCGCGCCCGGCGGCCCGGCCCCCGCTGCGCCGGGCCAGGGAGCGGGCCAGCGCCCGGGCGGGCATGGAGGCCAGGGCCGGGACCTCGGCGGGAGCGAGCCAGCCCGCGGCCGCGTACACGGCGAGCTCCCCGGCGACGGCGCGCAGCCGGCGCCGCCGTATCCGTACGGCCAGCCACACCAGCAGCGCGAACGACGGGGCCATCACGCACCCGTAGACCACGTAGAAGCCGTACTCCCCGAACTGCGAGGAGCCGTTCCACAGCGCGTGCAGGCCCATGGCGGCCGCCAGCCCGAGCAGCGGCAGGCCCACCCGGGACGCGCGCCGGGAGGCGAGGGCGGCGGCGCCGAAACCGAGGCCGGTCAGCACGGTGAACAGCGGGTGCGCGAACGGCGACAGCACCATGCGGACGAAGAAGGTCGCCGCGGTCACCGAGTCGAGCAGGGGGGTGCCGTGGGCGAGGTCCTCGTCGAAGGCGTTGCCGAGGTAGAGGATGTTCTCGGTGAAGGCGAAGCCGGTGGCCGTGAACCCGGCCGCCACGAAGCCGTCGGCGGGACCGGCGAAGTGCCGTCTGCGGAACACGAACACCAGCAGCAGGGCGGCCGCCTTGGCGCTCTCCTCCACCACCGGGGCGATCGCGACCGAGCCGAGCTGGTCGGCGTCGGAGGGGTCGGCGGTGGCCGCGGCTATCCACTGGGTGGCGAAGCTGTTGGCCAGTATGGCGATCAGCGCCGCGGTGCAGGCGCCCCAGCCGAAGCAGAACAGCAGCTGGGGCCAGGGCGCGGGCGCGGCCCGGCCCAGCCACCGGAAGGCCGCCACGAGCAGCGGCACCGGGACCAGGGCCAGACCGAGGCCGACGAGGAACCCGGGCGTACCGGTCTGCTCCCGCACGAGTTCGAGGATCGAGACCCCGGTGGCGGCGAGCAGGACGACGAGCACGCTCGTGCGGACCGCGCCCGACGGACGTGCGAGCACACGGGGGAGCGCTCGGAACACCTCATGACCCTACCGAGCGGGTCGGACACGGGCGGTGACGTTGTCAGTTCTCCGTGCGACGGAACAACAAGTCGTGTACGAGGTGGCCCTTGTCCAGGCCCTGCCCCTCGAACCGGGTGAGCGGGCGGAAGTCGGGGCGGGGCGCGTAGCCGCCGTCCTCCCGGGTGTTCTCGAAGTCCGGGTGCGCGGTGAGGACTTCGAGCATCTGCTCGGCGTACGGCTCCCAGTCGGTCGCGCAGTGCAGCAGGGCTCCGGGGGCCAGCCGGGTCGCGGCCAGGGTGAGGAACTCGGGCTGGATCAGCCGGCGCTTGTGGTGGCGGGCCTTGGGCCACGGATCGGGGAAGTACACGCGGATGCCGGCCAGGGAGTCGGGCGGCAGCATCTCGCGGAGCAGGATGATGGCGTCGCCGTTGGCCACGCGGACGTTGGTCATCCCGCCGCGCTCGGCGAGGGCCAGCAGGTTGCCCTGGCCGGGAGTGTGGACGTCGGCGGCGAGGATGCCGGTGCCGGGGTCGGCGGCGGCCATCTGCGCGGTGGCCTCGCCCATGCCGAAGCCGATCTCCAGGACGACGGGGAGGCCGTCGAAGAGGGCCTTCAGGTCCAGGACGTCGTGGCCGTCGATGTCGAAGCCCCAGGTGCCCCACAGGCGCTTGAGGGCTTCGCCCTGGCCGGTGGTGACCCGGCTGCGGCGGGGCTGGAAGCTCCGGATGCGCCGCTCGTGGTGCGAGCCGGCCGGGTCCGGCGAGGGGCCGTCGGGGAAGCGGGGCTCGGTGCGCCACTTGGGCGGCACGTACGAACCCGCCTCCGGCGCGGTGTCCGGGAGGCGGGGCGACTGGGGGTTCAGGGACTCAGGCACAATGCGCTGATTCTACGACGGGACCCCGACCCGGCCGCTCAGGCGGACCGTCGGGGGCCCCGGGCCCCGGGGGTACGGTCAGGCCGAGCCGAGGGTTCGAAGGGCGCGGGTAGCGATCTCGCGGCCGATCGGGAGCGAGGCCGTCGCGGCCGGCGACGGCGCGTTCAGCACGTGCACCGTGCGCGGCGCCTCCCGGATCAGGAAGTCGTCCACCAGGGTGCCGTCGCGCAGCACCGCCTGCGCGCGGACCCCGGAGCCGGCGGGGCGCAGGTCCTCGGGGCCGACGGCCGGCAGCAGACGGCGTACGGCCTGGGTGAAGGCCCGCTTCGACAGCGAGCGGTGGACCTCGCCGGCCCCGTACCGCCAGTGCCGCGCGGCCATCCGCCAGGAGCCCGGCCAGGCCAGTTCCGAAGCCACGTCCAGCGGACGGACCGTACCCCAGTCGTAGCCCTCGCGGGCCAGGGCCGGTACGGCGTTCGGGCCGACGTGGACACCGCCACCGATGCCCCGGGTGAGGTGGACGCCGAGGAAGGGGAACGCCGGGTCCGGCACCGGGTAGACCAGGCCGCGGACCAGGTCGGGCCGGTCGAGGTCGTAGTACTCGCCGCGGAAGGGGATGATCCGCATGCCCGGGTCGTCCCCGGCCAGCCGGGCGATCCGGTCGCACTGCAGGCCCGCGCAGTTCACCAGCACCCGGGCCCGGACCACCAGCCCGGACGTGGTGCGCACCGCCACCGCCGAGGGGCGGCGGGAGATCAGGTCCACCGCGCCGCCGTAGACGATCTCCGCGCCCGAGGACTCCGCCAGCTGCGCCGCGACCCGGCCGTAGTCCACGATGCCGGTGCTGCCGACGTGGATCGCGGCCAGGCCCCGGACCTCGGGCTCGTAGTCCGAGATCTGTGCCGGGCCGAGCTCGCGCACCGGGATGCCGTTCTCCCTGCCGCGCTGGACGAGGGCGTGCAGCCGCGGCAGTTCCTCGCGCTCGGTGGCGACGATCAGCTTGCCGGTCACCTCGTGCGCGATGCCGTGCTCCGCGCAGAACTTGACCATCTCGGCGGCGCCGCGCACGGCGAAGCGCGCCTTCAGCGACCCCGGGCGGTAGTAGATCCCGCTGTGGATCACCCCGCTGTTGCGGCCCGTCTGGTGCCGGGCCGGCCCGGCCTCCTTCTCCAGGACGACCACGCGGGTCCCCGGAGCCAGGCGCGCCAAGGCGTGCGCCGTCGACAGGCCGACGATTCCGCCGCCGATCACCAGCACATCGCAGTCCACGCCGCCGCCCACGCTGACACCTCCCACCCCTGCATACTGCACCCCGGCACCGACAACACGACTACGCGGGGGCCACCAGCAGCGGGCGGGCCCGCTCGCGCAGCTCCGCCACGCGCGGCTCGTCCCCGTACGGTTCCAGTCGGTGGAGCAGGTCCCGTACGTATTCGGTCGTCCGCGCGGACGAGATCCGGCCCGCCACTTCGACCGCCCGGGTGCCCGCAGCGCACGCTGCGTCCAGATTCCCCGATTCCAGCTCGGCAACCGCGCTCACGACCAGCCGCAGCCCGTGCGAGCGCACGTACTCCTCGGTGGGCCGGGACAGCGCCTGCTCGGTGAAGCGCCTGACCTGGCGGGGGAGTTTGAGGTCCCGGTAGCATTCCGCCGCATCAGCCGCGAACCGGTCATAGGAGTAGAAACCGAGCCAGGTCGGGTCCGGGTCGCCGGCGCGGGCGCGCTCCAGCCAGCCCTCGGCCGCCCGCAGCGCCGCTCCGGCGGCGGCCGAGTCGCCCGCCTTGGCGTGTGCGCGGGCCTCGACGAGGCGGAAGAAGCTCATGGTGCGGGCGGTGGCGAGGCCGCGGTTGCGCTCGACCGCGGCCTGCGCGAGGTCCACGCCCTCGTCCGGGAAGTCCCGGTACGTCGCCTGCAGGGACATCGAGGCCAGGACGTATCCGCCGAGCGGGACGTCCCCGGCGGCGCGGGCGAGCCGCAGCGCCTGGATGTAGTAGCGCTGGGCCGCCTCCTGCTGGCCGGTGTCGAAGGCCATCCACCCGGCCAGCCGGGTCAGTTCGGCGGTGGCGCCGAACAGGGCGCGCCCCACCTCGTCGGTGTACGAGCCGAGCAGCAGCGGCGCCGCGTCGACCCGCAGGCACTCGGGGACCATCGACGAACGCCAGTCGCCGCCGCCGTACTTGGAGTCCCAGCGGCGCGCGTCCTCGGCGGCCTCGCGCAGCTTCGCCACGTCGCTGTGGCCGACGCGCTGCGGGGCCGGGTCGGCCGACGGCGATTGCCCCTGTGCCTGCTGCTGTGACTGCTGCGCCTGTGCCTGCGCCTGTACCTGCTGCTGTTGCTGCGCGGGCGGCTGCGGTGCGGGGCCCGGTGTGCCTGCGGGGAGCTGCCCGCCCGACGGCTGTACGGGCACCGAGGAGGCCGGCGGGGCCGTAGCGGCGCCCGCGCTCGGAGCCGCGCCGGCCTGAGTCGCCTGGGTCGCCTGGGTCGTCGGGGAACTGCCGCCGCCCCGGGCCGCCGACTCCCGGGCGACCGAGCCGTCCGCGGGGGATATCAGCCATCGCGAGGCGGGCGTCGCGTACGCCGCGACCGAGAAGGAGCCCGCGAGCGACTGCCAGATCCCGCCACCGCCGCGCCGCCCGGCGAGGTCGAGCCGGTACAGGTCGGTGGCCGAGCGCACCGCCGCGTCCACGTCGCGCGGGAAGGCCAGGCCGACCTCGGGCGCGGGGTCCGCGTCCGCCAGACCGATCTCGTGCAGCGGCACCGGCCGCCCCAGCTTCGCGCCGATCGCGGCGGCGATCAGGTGCGGGGCGGCGCCCTGCGGCACCATCCCCTTCGACACCCACCGGGCCACCGACGTCTTGTCGTACCGAAGCGTCAGGCCGCGCTGTGCGCCGAGGTCGTTGACCCGCCGGGCCAGTCCCGCGTTGCTGATGCCCGCGAGGGCGAGGACGGCGCCGAGCTTCTCATTGGGCTCGCGGAGCTCCCTGGACATGCGCCACCCCTCGTCACACGCGGAACGCAGACGCCGCCGGGGCATAGGCGCCCGGCATTTCGTAAACCCAGCGTAGTTCCCCGCCTCCCAAGCGTTAAGGCCCCTCCGTCCGTATGGCGGGATTGTTGTCCGTTTGCACAGTCGGGCCCCGAGCCGCACCCGGGGCGCACGCGTCCCGGCGTGCTCCGGTCGTGTGGCCGTGCGCCCGCCCGTGCGCTCTGGCCGGTCCCGGGGAGCGGCGATTCGATGTGCGGTGCGTGGGTCGGCCCATTGCGCGGATCGGGCGGGCCGGGGGATGCCGTCACCTCAATCCCCGCGGGTGGCGGAACGGTCCGGGGGGCGGTTTCCGCCTCCCGCACCGCGCCCGCACGGCGGCTGCCGAGGCCACACCTCGGCTCTCAGGACGGCCGAAGAATGGCCGAAAGCGACCTATGGGGCGGTGGGAACGGAACGCCAAATACCGCATGGTCGGGGCGTGTTCGTTTGCATGTGCGCCCCCTTTAACCACTCTCGCACGCCTGTCCCGTGGCAGCATGGACCCGAGCCACCCGGGGCCCCGTCGGCCGCGCCCTCAGCGCCGTCCGTGCTGCCTGTGCCCCGGTCATGTGCCCACGGGCTGGGGAGGCGGCGGTGCGCTGGTTGGTGGGTTGGAGCAGTATCGCCGCGAGCTTCGGCACGGCCGGCCGCGTCTTTGGGCACGGGTCCGCCCGAGCCCCCGGCCACGGGTCCCGGAACGGCTCCGGCCAGGACGGATACGACTCCAACGGCTACGGCTCCCACGGCTACTCCGACGCCGGCCACCCCGACGGCGCCCCCCTCCGCGGCGGCATCGCGGACGCCGCGCACCCCGACGACCCCGGCGCGGACGCCGAGCGGACCGTCCACCCCGTCGGCGCCCAGCTCCTGTGGGGCGACCCCGACCCCCTGTGGGCCGTCGGCGACTGGCGCGCGGACGAGATCCGCATGCTCACCGCCGACCCGGCCGACCCCTTCACCCGCCTCGCCGTCCTCGGCGTCTGCGGCGCCACCGACGCCGAACTGCGCCGCGCCCTGTACGCCGCCCGCGGCGGCGCCCTGCGCCACCTCACCCAGTGGTCCGGCAGCTACACCGCCGTCGTGCAGGCCGGCCGCCGGATCACCGTCGTCGGCGACCTCGCGGGCGCCCGGCCCGTGTTCTACACGCCCTGGGCGAGCGGAACGGCGTACGCCACCGCCGCCCTCCCCCTCGCCGACCTCATCGAGGCGCAGCTCGACATCGGCCACCTCGCCGCCCTGCTGGCCTGCCCCGAAAGCCCCGAGGCACTGGGCGACGGCACACCGTACGCCGGAGTCCGGCGCATCCCGCCCGGGCACGCGCTGATCCTCCGCGAGGGCTCCCGCGAGATCACCGGCTACGAGCCGGTCGCCTCCCTCGCGGTGGCCGCGCCCGAGGCCGACCCCGAGCGCGCCGTGGAGGGCGTACGGGAAGCTCTGGTGGACGCCGTGCGCGCCCGGCTCACGGCGCCGCGCCATGCCCCCGACGCGATGCCGCCGTACGATCCCGGCCCCGTACCCGGAATGGGCCCCGCCGACCGGCGCGCGGCCCGCGGCGCCCCGGCCCCCGGCGTCGGCGCCGACCTCTCCGGCGGCAGCGCCTCCGCCACCCTCGCCCTGCTCGCGGCCGGCCTGCCCGGAGCCCCGGGCACTCTGCTGAGCCCCGCCGGGGCGCGCCTGCTCGCGGTCACCTTCAACGACCTGGCCACCCCGCAGGGCCGCGAGGCCGAGATGGAGCGGGCCCACGCGATCGCCGCGGACCCGCGCCTGCACCACGTCGTGGTGGCCGCCGCCGAGGAGGCCCTCCCGTACGCCGACCTCGACGGGCCGCTGACCGACGAACCCGGCCCCTCGCTGGTGTTCGCCGCCCGCGAGCGGCGCCGGCTGGCCGCCGGCTCCGCCGACCACTTCACCGGCCACGGCGCCCGCCAGGTCCTCGACGCGCACCCGGCCCGCCTCGCCGACCTCCTGATGGACCGCCGGCGCCGGCACCTGCTGCGCCCGGTGGCCGCCCTGGCCCGCTCGGCCTCCGCGTCGGGCGAGTCCCTGCTGGTCCCGCTCACCGTGTACTCCGCCGCCCGCCGCCTCGCCCGTACGACCTACCGCGCGGGCATGGAGGCCGCGGCCGCCCGGCTCCGCGAGGGCGGGGTCGCCGTACGCCCCTCCGGCCCGGTGGACGCCTCGCTGGCCGCCCTGACCTGGTCCCGGCCCGGTCCGGCGGCGGGCTGGCTGACGGGGGAGGCGCTCGCGGAGGTATCGATCCGTCTCACCGCCGCGGCCGGGCGCCCGCCCCTGTCCCTGCGCCCCGGGGAGGCCCGCGCCCGCTCGGTGCTCGCCCGGCACGCCGCCGACCACCGGGTGTTCGAGCAGGCCGTGGAGGTCCGCAGCCAGCGCCTGCACGCCCCGTTCCTCGACAACCAGGTCGTACGGGCCTCCCGCGCCCTCCCGGAATCCCTGCGGGTCCAGCCCGGGGCCCGGGCCGCGATCCTGCGCACCGTCCTGTCCTCCACCGGCGTCCGCGAACTCCCGCCGGGCTGGGGCGCCACCGCGCACACCCCGAACGAGACGGCGACCCGGCTGGGGCTGCGGGCCGCCCTGGAGGAACTGCTGGCCCTGTTCGCCGCGCCGCTGCTCGCCGACGCCGGGCTGATCGACGCCCGGGTCGTCCAGCAGGCCCTGCTCGACGCGGCGGACGGCCGGCCGGTCCCGCTCGACGGTCTCGCGGAACTCGTCTCGATGGAACTGTGGCTCGGCCGCCTCCTCGCCCGCCGCGGCACCTGCTGGACGGGCACCACGGCGGCCCGGCGCCGCGCGGTACCGGAGGGGGTGGCCGTACACCGCCCGGCCCTGTCCTGAGGGGCTGCACGCCGGACGGTCACAGAGGGCGGGGAGCACCGGCACGGGGCGCGGGTACGGAAGGGGCGGGGGGGATGGGCGACGCGGTGGACGCGATCGTCGGCCAGTGGGCGGCGGAGCGGCCCGACCTGAAGGACGACATCTGACCGGTCGAGGCCCTGGCCCGCATCCAGCGGATCAACCGGATCAACCGGATCAACCGGATCAACCGGATCAGCCGGATCAGCCGGATCGCCGAGCGGCAGCTCAAGGCCTTCGCGGCCGAACGCGACCTGGAGGCGGGCTAGGTGGACGTCCTCCCGACCCTCCGCCGTTCCGGACCCCCGTACGCGATGACCACCGCCCTCGCCGCGGCGCTCAGCGGCAGCTGATCACGGCGTCGGCCCAGCTCGTCAGGGCCGGCAGGCTGCCCCCGCCGGCCCGTTCCACCACCAGCCGCAGGGACGCGCGGCCGGTCAGCGGGACCTGCACCGCCACGGCCGGGTCCCGGTACCCCAGGGCGCCGGACTGCCACAGCCGTTGCCCGTCCGCGTACACGGAGAACCGCACCGTGCCGTCGGTGGACACCGACAGGCCGTCCACCCCGGCCCGCGCCGAGAACGCGCTGCACTGCCGGTTCAGGGTGATCTCCACCGACGAGCGGGAGTTCACGGTGATGCCCTGCCCGAACCGCCGGTCGCCCACCTCCAGCCCCCAGCGCTGCCACACCCAGCTGCTGCGCCAGGTCTGCACCTCCGGACCGCTGTGGTCCCCGTACGCGGACTGCCCCAGCGCGGCCAGCCGGAAGCCCTGCGCGGGCTTCGGCGCGGGCGGCGACGGCCTGGCCGGGGACGGCGAGGGCCGCACCCGGCTCGGTGACGGCGACGGCAACGGAGCCGGAGCCGGAGCAGGCGCGGGCCGCGACACCGCGGGCGACGGCGCCGGGGATACGGGTGCGGCCGGCTTCGACGGCGGCGGCGACTTCCGCGCCGCCAGTACGGAGACCCGCGCGGCCGTCGGCTGCGCCACGGGCGGCTCAGGCTCCGGCTCCGACGGGGCGGGCGCGGGGGAGTCCGGCACGACCGGCGCCGCGGCGCCGGGCGAGGGCTGCGCCCGGGCCCGGGGCTCGGCATCGTCCCCGGTCAGCGCGAACACCACCCCGGCGGCCGCCGCGACCGCGATCCCGGCGGCGATGGCGGCCTTGGCGGGCAGCCCGAGCCCTTCGGACACCGCGGCACCCCCGGCCCCGGCCCCCGACCCGGCGCCCCCGGCCGCCCCCGCACCCCCGGCAGCACCACCCGCCCCCGCGGCCCCGCCGGCTGTGCCGCCCGCGGCTCCCGCCCCCGCGGCCGACCCGCCGACGGCGCCCGACCCGACGGCACCTGCGCCACCGGCAGCGGCCGCTGCGGCCCCGGCCCCGCCGGCGGCGACGGCGCCCCCGGCCACGACCCCGGCGGCCTTGGCCGCGTACCCGGCGGCGAACCAGCCGATGACCGCGACCGGAAGCAGCGCCGGAATGCCCGCGTTGACGTCCTGGAGCTCCCCGGCCGCCACCCGGCACTTCGCGCACTCCTCCAGGTGCTTGCGCAGCCCCCGCTCCGCCCGCATCCGCAGCCCGCCGCGCGCGTAGGCGCCCAGCCGGTCCGCGTACCGCGCGCAGTCGCCGCCCTCGCTCAACGCCGCACTCACGTGGGCCTGGAGGTACGCCTGCTTGAGCCCCTCGCGGGCCCGACTGGCCAGCACCGCGGTCGCGTTGGCGCTCAGCCCGAACAACGGCGCGACCGCGCTCGGCGACGCCTCCTCCACGGTGGTGTGCCACAGCACGGCCTGCCACCGCTCGGGCAGGCTCCGGAACGCCTGTATGGCCAGCGACTGCTCGGCCTCGCGCATCGCCCGTACGTCCGCGCCCAGTTCGAGCGTGTCGTCCCCGGCCAGCCCGGCGAGAGCGCCGCCGCCCTCCGACCCCGCGGCCGCCTGCTCCGCGAAGACGGCGAAGTCCTCGACGAGATGCTCGCGCCTGGCGGTCTTCGCCCAGGCCGCCGCGACCCTGCGGACGGTGGTCAGCAGGTACGCCCGCACCGACTGGTCCGGCCCGGCCCCGCCCCGTACCGCCTGGAGGGTCCGCGCGAACACCTCGGCCGTGAGGTCGTCGGCGGTGTGCGCGTCCCGGCAGCAGCTGCGCGCGTAGCGCCGTACGGAGTCGGCGTGACGGCGGAAGAGTTCCTCGTAGGCGCCGTCGTCGCCCCCGCGCATCCGGGCGATCAGGTCGGCGTCGGACGGGGGCAGGTCACCGACGGGCGCCCCGGCGCCCCCGGCAGCACCGGCTGCGCCGGAGCCGGGGGAGGCGGCGTGCCGCGCGCCCGGTTCGCGCTGGGCCGGGACCTGCCGCTCGGGCAGGCTGCCCGCCTCGGCCTCGCCACCGGCTCCGCCGGCGCCACCGAGTGGCTCTTCCCGCCCGTCAACGCCCATCGAGGAAGCCCCCGCACGACACACTCAACCGGTACACCGATCCAGCGTGGCACACGGCGGACGCACGCCGAGGCGCTCTCCGTACCATCCACTCGTCCGGGCACACTTCGGCGAACCGCCGTACCGTTCCCGGCCCGTTCGAGCGACCGGCCTCCCGCACGGCCGCCCGAGGGCCGAGGGCCGAGGGCCGAGAGATCAAACCCTCCGGACGACCGAGCGGACACCACTCACCCGGACGAGACACCCGCGCAGCCCGGCAGTCACCCGCCCGGCCACGCACACCACCCGGTGTTCGCACCGCCAGCCACGCGGACCGCCAGCCACGCGGACCGCCAGCCACGCGGACCGCCTGGCACTCACACCGCCTGGCACTCACACCGTCCGGGACCGCAGTCCTTCGAGCAGGATGTCGAGCAGTCGCGTGGACGCCGCCGCCTGCTGCGCCGGGTCGGGCAGCGCGGGCGCCGCCGTCGCTATCACCAGCAGCACGTCGGCCACCGTGACGTCTCCCCGCAGCTCACCGGCCGCCCTGGCCCGGTCCACCAGCCGGCCGACGACCTCCAGCAGCGCGCCCGCGCCCGCGTCGTCCGACGGCTCGTCCTCGGCGGCCGTGCGCGCACCCACGACGCGCAGGTCCGGCGCGGCCGCAGTCGCCCCGGCCTGTCGCTGGTGCGGAACCCGCGCGGTCTCCGCCTCCTCGACGCCGTCCTCGCTCGCCGAGCCGACCCGCAGCACCTGCGGCGGCAGCAGCCGCCCGGCGCCCGAGGCCACGGAGGTGCGCAGGAAGCGCGACAGCGCCTGCCACGGCTCCTCCTCCTGGCCCAGCGCGGTCCTGGCCTGCTCGGTCAGCCGGGCGGTCTCCTCCTCGGCTATCCGGCGGACCAGGACGTCCTTGCTCGGGAAGCGCCGGTACACCGTGCCGACACCGACCCGCGCGCGCCGCGCCACGTCCTCCATCGGAGCGCCGTAACCCAGCTCGCCGAACACCTCGCGGGCCGCGCGCAGGACGTGCTCCAGGTTGCGCTGCGCATCGACGCGCAGCGGCGTGGAGCGGCCCACGCCGTGCGTGGTGGCGCCGTTCGCGACAGCACGACCGCTGCTCTCGACCGAGAGCGCGGTCGCAGAGCCATGGAAATCGGAAATGTTCATATGTATCCCCCGGTAATCATTTGTCTCCCCCCGGAGACACTCCCCGCCTTCGCGTCGAGGGGGCCACGGTCAGCTGGGCCCGGTCGTACTCCTCGACGAGATACGAACATAGTTGAGCCAGAGTCAATTCAGAAGGGGCAGCCCCGGACGGACCACCGCCCGATCGGAGCATTCACCCCCACTTTTCCGTTCTGTACCCCCGGAATCGGCCATTCCGCACCCTCTGACCTGCGCACCTGTACCCCCACCTGCCGCCCTCGACCACCCCGTCCCGGTACTCACTCCGGTCACACAATCTGTCGGGGCTGTGGACAAACTCCCGGCCACGATGCGTCATGGGGTGGTGAAGGCTGCTAACTCACGGGGCACGGCCCCCGGTACTCCGCCCCGTACGCGCATCCTGATCGTCGGCGGCGGCTACGTCGGCATGTACACGGCGCTCCGGCTCCAGCGAAGGCTGAGAGCGGGCGAAGCCGAGATCACGGTGGTCACCCCCGAGCCGTACATGACCTACCAGCCCTTCCTCCCCGAAGCGGCCGCGGGCTCCATCTCCCCCCGCCACGTCGTGGTCCCCCTGCGCCGCGTCCTCGGCAAGTGCCGCATCGTCATCGGCGAGGCCCGGAGCATCGACCACGCCAAGCGCACCGCGACCGTCACCACCCTGGCGACCGACGAGGAGGGGACCGGCGCCGTCGAGATCGAGTACGACGAACTCGTCCTCGCCCCCGGCTCCGTCTCCCGCACCCTGCCCGTCCCGGGACTCGCCGAGTACGGCATCGGGTTCAAGACCGTCGAAGAGGCCATCGGCCTGCGCAACCACGTCATCGAACAGATGGACATCGCCTCCTCCACCCGCGATCCCGCCCTCCGCGACGCCGCCCTCACCTTCGTCTTCGTCGGCGGCGGCTACGCCGGCGTCGAAGCCCTCGGCGAACTGGAGGACATGGCCCGCTACGCGACGCGGTACTACCACAACATCAAGGCCGGGGACATGAAGTGGGTCCTGGTCGAGGCCAGCGACCGGATCCTCCCCGAGGTGGGCCCCGAGATGGGCGTCTACACCGTCCGCGAACTGCGCCGCCGCAACGTCGACCTGCGCCTGGAGACCCGGCTCGAATCCTGCGAGAACCGCGTCGCCGTCCTCAGCGACGGCGCCCGCTTCCCCACCCGCACCGTCGTGTGGACCGCCGGCGTCAAACCGCACCCGGTCCTCGCCGCGTCCGACCTGCCCAGGAACGAGCGCGGCCGCCTCGCCTGCACCGCCTTCCTCACCGTCGAGGGGGTCGAGCACGCCTGGGCCGCCGGCGACGCCGCCGCCGTCCCCGACATCACCGCCGCGGAGAAGGGCCGCGAGTGCGCCCCCAACGCGCAGCACGCCGTCCGCCAGGCCAAGGCTCTGGCCGACAACCTCGTCGCCGCGCTGCACGGCGAGGTCCTCACCGAGTACGCCCACAAGTACGCCGGTTCCGTCGCGTCCCTCGGCCTGCACAAGGGCGTCGCGCACATCTACGGCCGCAAGATCAAGGGCTACCCCGCCTGGTTCATGCACCGCGCCTACCACCTCAGCCGGGTCCCCACCTTCAACCGCAAAATGCGCGTACTCGCCGAATGGACTCTCTCCGGCCTCTTCAAGCGTGAGATCGTCTCCCTCGGCTCCCTCGAACACCCCAGGGCAGAGTTCGAACTCGCCGCGGGAGGCGGCCCCAAGGCCCCGCCCCCCGACCCCGCCCCCAACCCCCCACAGGACAGCCAGGGCTGACGTTGTCAGTGCGGTCGCCCACACTGGACGTGTGACCATAGGTGGGCTCACACCTGCACAGAGTGACATCGTCCAGTCAGCGACCGACCACGAGCGACACAGCGACCACTTGCGACACCACGAGGCTTGAACGCAGTGAACTTCACGCGCTGGAGCGCCCGGTTTCCCGGAACGCAGCGCCGCGCCGCCGCCCGGACCGAACACGCCGCAGCCCAGGCCAAGCGGGGTGAAGGCGCCGTCCCGGCAGCCCGCGGCGGCCGCGCCGACCCCGGAACCGGGCGGCCCGCGCCCGCCGCCGACGGCTGCGCCGCGGACCCCACCGCCTCCGGCACGGGTACGGGTGCGGGCACTGGAGGTCCGAGTGCGGGAGGTACGGGTACGGCCACCGCCCCGGCCACCGCCTCCCGTACGGGCGCCCCCGTCGCCGTGCCCTCCCTCGACGAGCTGTCCGTACGCGAGGTCCTCGGCCGCCTCCCGGCCCTGATCGCCCTCGTCCACGGCCCCGAGCACCGCGTCGCCTACGTCAACGACGCCTACACCGCCGGCTTCGGCGCCCGCCCCACCGGCGCCCCCGCGCACGAGGCCCTCCCCGAACTGGGCGCGCTCGGCCTCCTCCCGCTCCTCGACCAGGTCCAGCGCAGCGGCAGGCCCCGTACCGCCAAGAACCGCACCGCCCCCGGCGGCACCAGCTCGTACACCGTCACCTGCACCCCCGTCGAGTTTCCCCAGGCCGGCCCCGCCGACGACCAGGACGCCCCCCACGCCGGCGTCCTCGTCCACCTCGCCGACGTCACCGACCACGCCGAAGCCGTCGAACGCCTCCGCGCCAGCGAACGCCGCCAGCGCGAGGCCGCCGTCACCCTCCAGCGCTCCCTCCTCCCCCAGGAGCTGGAACAGCCCGACGACCTCCGCGTCGCCGCCACCTACCAGCCCGGCGGCACCGAGGCGGCCGTCGGCGGCGACTGGTACGACGTCATCACCCTCGGCGCCGGCCGCACCGCCCTCGTCATCGGCGACGTCATGGGCCGCGGGGTCCGCGCCGCCGCCGTCATGGGCCAGCTCCGTACCGCCGTCCGCGCCTACGCCCGCCTCGACCTGCCCCCGCACGAGGTGCTGCAGCTCCTCGACGGCCTCGCCGCCGAGATCGACGCCAGCCAGATCGCCACCTGCGTCTACGCCGTCCACGACCCGAGCGAGGGCCTGCTCGCGTACGCCTCCGCCGGCCACCTGCCGATCCTGGTCCGCGACGAGGACGGCACCGTCCGCCGCGCCGCCGACCCCACCGGCCCGCCGCTGGGCACCGGCGGCTGGCTCCACACCTCCGGCACCATCGCCCTGGGCCCCGGCTCCACCGCCGTCCTCTACACCGACGGACTCGTCGAGCGCCGCGGCGAGGACATCGACGAGGGCGTCGCCGCCCTGGAACGCGCCCTGTCCGGCGCCCAGGGCAGCCCGGCCGTCATCTGCGACCGCCTGATGCGCGCCCTGGGGGTCGACGCCGACCATGACGACGACGTCGCCGTCATGGTCCTCCAGCAGCCCGCCCGCACCGGAGCCGACGCCGAGCTCTTCCGCAACGCCGCCCTGGAACTCCTCGGCGGCATCGAAGCGGCCCCGCGCGCCCGCGCCTTCGCCCAGGGCGTCCTCGCCTCCTGGCGCTTCCCGGTCGAGCTGTGCGACCTCGGCGTCCTCGCCGCGAGCGAGCTCGTCGCGAACTCCCTCCAGCACGGCACCCCGCCGATGCGCCTGAGGCTGCGCCGCACCGACCGCCGCCTGATCATCGAGGTCACCGACGGCGACGACCACCTCCCGCGCCGCCGCCGCGCCGAACCGGCCGACGAGACCGGCCGCGGCATCTCCATCGTGGCGACGATCGCCTCGTCGTGGGGCTGCCGCCGCACCCCGGGCGGCGGCAAGGCCGTCTGGTGCGAGTTCGCCCTGCCGGACAAGCAGCCGTAGACACGACGAAGGCCCCGGTCCAGCGGACCGGGGCCTTCCCACTTCTCTCCGTACGGCTACGCGTGCGCCGGCTCGGCGGCCTGCGCCGCGGCGGGCGCGGTGTTCCCCTGCGCCACGATCCTGCTCGTCAGTGACGGGTTGTCCTGTACCGGGCTCAGCTGCTTGCCGAGCCGCAGCGCCAGCCAGGCGATCCCCAGCGAGACGGCCACGAAGATCCCGATGTAGAGCATCGGGATCCCGGCGCCCAGCGGCACCCCCAGCGGCCCGAGCGCCAGCGCCATCTGCTTGACCAGAGCGAAGGCGGAGTTGTACTGGCCCACGGAACCCTCCGGCGCCAGGTCGGCCACCAACGGCGCCAGGGTCGGCGACAGCATGGCCTCGCCGATGCCGAAGAGCGCGTACGTGGTGATGAACGCGGCGGCGGCCATCACGGCGCTCCCGTGACCCAGCCCGGAGAACCCGGCGATGACCCACGCCACGGTCCAGATCAGCCCGACCAGCGCGATGACCCGGGACCGGCGGCGCTTCTCGACGAGCCGGAGCACGACGAACTGCGCGACGACGATGGCGCCGGTGTTGGCCGCGAGCGCGAAGCCGAGCGTCGAGGGGGAGATCCCGGCGGCCTCGGTGCCGAACGCGGCGAGGCCCGACTCGAACTGCCCGTAGCAGGCGAAGAAGATCACGAAGCCCAGCACCAGCAGCTTGACCATGGCCTTGTGCCCGAGCAGCCGCTTCCACGCACCCCCGCCCGCCTGGGACGGGTCCCTCGGCACGGCGTCCTTGATGCTCGGCACCTGCGGCATGCGCACGGTGAGGATGACCCCCGCCAGCACCAGGAACATCACGGCTTCGATGCTGAACAGCAGTGTGAAGCTGCCGGGCCGGCTCTCGTCGACGATCTGACCGCCGATGAGCCCTCCGATGCCCAGGCCGAGGTTCTGCATGAAGAACTGCAGCGCGAAGGCCCGCGTACGGGTGGACGGCGTCGAGCACCACACGATCATCGTGGCGAGCGCCGGCTGCATGACGGCCTGCCCGGCGCCGAGCGCCAGGGCGGACAGCAGGATCGGGACGACCGCCGTGGAGAGCCCGAGCGCCAGCGCACCCGCCGAGGCGACGACGGCCGCCCCGATGACCACGGGAACCGGGCCGCGGCGGTCGATGACCCGCCCGGTGAGGGGCAGCGCGACGAGAGCCCCCAGCGCGAACGCCACGAACGCGCTCGTGGCGGCCATGGAACCCAGACCTCGCACCTGCGCCACATAGATGTAGAGGAACGGAACCGTGAAGCCGATGCCGAACGCGGTCAGCGCGTTCCCGGCCTGGATCCGCCGCATCGCAGCGCCCATCACCTTGGTCACTTCTCACCTGCCTTTGAGAGCTGAAGACTGAAGACTTGATACCTAAATTTCAAGCCTTAACTCTACACACCGAAGGAGTTAGATGCCAACGAGCCCGTGCCATACTTCGACCTATGGGTGACACCCCCGACGGCACTACGCCCGTCCACGAGCCGAGCCTCGATGAGCAGATCGCCGTCTACCAGCGCGAATTCCAGGACCTCGACCCCCAGGTCGAGAAGGTCGTCTCGGCCCTGAGCCGCCTGAACCGGCGGATGAACGTCGCGTACGGCCGCCAGACGGCCGCGCTGGGCATCAGCAACGCGGAGTGGGAGGTCCTGAAGGCCCTCGTCATCTCCGGCTCCCCGTACCGGATGGGCCCGAGCGAGCTCGCGAAGCAGCTGGGCCTGACGCCGGCGGCGATGACGCACCGGATCGACCGCATGACCTCGGAAGGCCTGGTCACCCGCGAACGGGACGAGTCCAACCGGGTCCGCGTGATCGTGGAGCTGACGGACGAGGGCCGCAGCAAGTGGCTGGACGCGATGCGCGCGGCCACGGTCTTCGAGGAGGACCTCCTCCAGGACCTCTCCACGGCGGAGCGAGGGGTGCTGGGCGACATGCTCACCCGCCTCCTGGACCGCGTGGAAGACCTCCAGTCCCCGAGCTGACCTCCAGGTTTGACACGCCCGACACAGGTCCGTAAGGTTCTTCGAGTTGTCCCAGAGCCAACAGGTTCTGACGTCAACGAATCCCGCCGCCTCGTTGCGGCACCTCAACTCAGCAAGATCTCCCACGGGGAACGTATTCGGCATGTCCGAATTCATTTCCGAAGGCCGATTATGAATCGCCGGGGAAATCCACTAGAGTTCAGGAGTCGGAAGGGCCCAACAGCCCGGAAGGCAAAGCCCGTTGACTGGGAGTCAGGCCCGAAAGGGTCTGATAGAGTCGGAAACGTAAGAACAGCAAGAACAGAACGAAAGCCCGGAGGAAAGCCCGAGAGGGTGAGTACAAAGGAAGCGTCCGTTCCTT